>JAYTHL010000233.1:0-5232 GCA_043732605.1 Rhizobacter sp.
GAGCGGCGCGTCGTCGCGGCCTTCGCCGGCGCGATCGTCGCGACCCGGCCTGAGCTGCGCGCCGCGAAGCTCGAGAAGCCGCTCGCGATGCTGCTCTTCGGCATGATGAACTGGATGTTCACCTGGTTGCAATCCGACGGCGCGCTGAGCCACGACGACCTCGCCCCGGTCGTCGCCGACCTGTTCTTCGGCGGCATCGGCGCGGTGCGCGCGCCGGTCCGCAAGCGTCACGCAATCCCTCTCGACAACAACGGAGACTCTCCATGTCCCTCAGGACCTTGCCCAGACAGGCCCTCGTCGCCCTCGGCCTCGCCGCGGCGCTCTCGCCCGCGCTTGCCGACATCAACGTCGGCGTGACCGTCTCGGCGACCGGGCCGGCCGCCTCGCTCGGCATTCCGGAGAAGAACACGATCGCGCTGATGCCGCAGACGATCGGCGGCCAGAAGGTGAACTACATCGTCCTCGACGATGCGTCCGACACGACGACGGCCGTCGCCAACGCGAGGAAGCTCATCACCGAGAGCAAGGTCGACGTCCTGCTCGGCTCGACGACGACGCCCAACTCGCTGGCGATGATCGACGTCGCCGCCGAATCGCAGACGCCGATGATCTCGATGGCCGCGTCGGCCTCGATCGTCGAGCCGGTCGACGCGAAGAGGAAGTGGGTCTTCAAGACGCCGCAGAACGACATCATGATGTCGCTCGCGATCGCCACGCACATGGCCGCGGCCGGCGTGAAGACGGTCGGCTTCATCGGCTTCAACGACGCGTACGGCGAAGGCTGGTTCCGTGAGTTCTCGAAGATCGCGCCGCTGAAGGGCATCACGATCGTTGCCAGCGAGCGCTACGCGCGTACCGACACGTCGGTGACCGGCCAGGTGCTGAAGATCATCGCCGCCAAGCCTGACGCGATCCTCGTCGCCGCGTCGGGCACGCCCGCCGTGCTGCCGCAACGCACGCTCAAGGAGCGCGGCTACGACGGCAAGTACTACCAGACGCACGGCGTCGCCAACAACGACTTCCTGCGCGTCGGCGGCAAGGACGTCGACGGCACGTTCCTGCCGTCGGGCCCGGTGCTTGTCGCGACGCAGCTGCCGGCCGACAACCCCGTGCGCGCGAGCGCGATGGAGTACGTCGCCAAGTACGAAGCCGCGTACGGCAAGGGCTCGGTCTCGACCTTCGGCGCGCACGCCTGGGACGCGGGCCGGCTGATGTCGGCGGCCGCGGCGGTCGCGCTCAAGAAGGCGCAGCCCGGCACGCCCGGGTTCCGCGCCGCCTTGCGCGATGCGCTCGAGACGACGCGCGAAGTTCACGGCGCGCACGGCATCTTCAACATGTCTGCCACCGACCACCTGGGCCTCGACCAGCGCGCCCGCGTGATGGTGAAGATCGTGAACGGCGCCTGGCACTACGAACCCTGATCGCGCCATGACGACCCTGCAAAGCTTCATCGCCGATCGCTGGATCGGCACGCGCGCCGGGTCGCCGCTGGCGAGCGCCATCGACGGCTCGGTGATCTACCACGCGCATGCCGACGAGCTCGACTTCGCCGAGGCACTCGCGTTCGCGCGCCGCACCGGCGGCCCGGCGCTGCTCGCGCTCGACTTCCAGCAGCGCGCAGCGCAGCTGAAGGCGATCGCGGCCTACGTCAACGAGCGCAAGGAAGAGCTCTACGCGATCTCGCGCCACACCGGCGCGACCCGCAACGACGGCTGGGTCGACATCGAAGGCGGCACCGGCACGCTCTACGCCTACGCGTCGATGGCCGGCAACGAATTGCCTTCGGGCAACCTGCTGCACGAAGGCCCGCCGGTGATGCTCGGCAAGAAGGGGCGCTTTGCCGGAACGCACATCCTCGTGCCGCGCGGCGGCGTCGCGGTCCACATCAACGCCTTCAACTTCCCGGTCTGGGGACTGCTCGAGAAGTTCGCGCCGACCTTCCTCGCCGGCATGCCGTGCATCGCCAAGCCGGCGACGGCGACGAGCTACCTCACCGAGGCACTGGTGCGGATGATGACGGGCTCGGGCCTGTTGCCCGCGGGCAGCCTGCAGCTCGTCATCGGCTCGACCGGCGATCTGCTCGACCGGCTCGAGTCGAGCGATGTCGTCACTTTCACGGGCTCGGCCGACACCGCACTGAAGCTGCGCGGCAACCGCAACCTGCTGTCGCGCTCGATCCCGTTCAACGCCGAAGCCGATTCGCTCAACGCGGCGATCCTGGGCCCCGACGTGACGCCCGCCGACGAGGAGTTCGATCTCTTCGTCAAGGAGGTCGCGCGCGAGATGACGATGAAGGCGGGGCAGAAGTGCACCGCGATCCGGCGCGCGATCGTGCCGGCGAAGCATCTCGACGCCGTCGCATCGCGGCTGCGCGAGCGGCTGGCGAAGGTCAGCGTCGGCGATCCCGCCGTCGACGGCGTGAAGATGGGCGCGCTGGCGTCGAAGGCGCAGCAGAGCGACGTCGCCGATCGGCTCGCGCTGCTGAGCGCCGGCAACGAGATCGTCTACGGCGCGCGCGACGGCTTCGCGCCGATCGGCGAAGGCGTCGCCTGCGGCGCCTTCTTCGCGCCGACGCTCGTCCTCTGCCGCGACGCGATGACCAACGACGCGGTCCACGACGTCGAGGCCTTCGGCCCGGTGTCGACGCTGATGCCGTACCGCGACTTCGACGAGGCGCTCGCGCTCGCCGCGCGTGGCAAGGGCAGCCTCGTCGCGACGCTGGTGACGCACGACCCGAAGGTCGCCGCGCAGGCGATCCCGCAGATGGCGGCGTGGCACGGACGGCTGCTCGTGCTCGATCGCGTCGCCGCCGCCGAGTCGACCGGCCACGGCTCGCCGCTGCCGATGCTCAAGCACGGCGGCCCCGGACGCGCCGGCGGCGGCGAGGAGCTCGGCGGCATCCGCGCCGTCAAGCATTTCCTGCAGCGCGCCGCGCTGCAGGGATCACCGACGATGCTCACTGCCGTCACCGGCGAATACGTGCGCGGCGCGACGCTGCACGAAGGCGACGTCCATCCGTTTCGCAAGCACTTCGAGGAGCTCGCGATCGGCGACTCGCTGCTCACCCATCGGCGCACGGTCGGCGAGGCCGACATCGTCGCCTTCGGCGGCATCTCGGGCGACTTCTTCTACATGCACTTCGACGAGATCGCGGCCAAGGAGTCGGCATTCGGCCAGCGCATCGCACACGGCTACTTCGTGCTCTCGGCGGCGGCGGGCCTCTTCGTGTCGCCCGCGCCCGGCCCGGTGCTCGCCAACTACGGGCTCGACACTCTGCGCTTCGTCAAGCCGGTCGCGATCGGCGACACGATCCGGGCGCGGCTCACCTGCAAGAGGAAGATCGACCGCAACCGCAAGGACGCGCAGGGGCGCGGCCAGGGCGTCGTCGCGTGGGATGTCGAGGTCACCAACCAGGCCGACGAGATCGTCGCCAGCTACGACATCCTGACGCTCGTCGCGAAGGTCGAGGCGTGCGCATGACATGCGCCCGCCATCGCCGGGGAAAACCCTCCGACCCGCACGAAGGCGACTTCTAGAATCGATAGCACTCACACACGATCGAAACGCATGGCCCAGAGTCGTCGAGCCGCAAAGGCGCCGCCCGCAGCGGGGGCAGAGGCCGGCATTCGCATCCTCAAGAAGTACCCGAACCGGCGTCTCTACGACACCGAGATCTCGAGCTACATCACGCTCGCCGAAGTCAAGGCGATGGTGCTTTCGGGCGCCGCGTTCGAGGTGCGCGAGGCCAAGTCTGGCGAGGACCTGACGCGCAGCATCCTGCTGCAGATCATCCTCGAGGAAGAGAGCGGCGGCGTGCCGATGTTCTCGGCGCCGATGCTGGCCCAGATCATCCGGTTCTACGGCCACGCGATGCAGGGAATGATGGGCTCGTACCTCGAGAAGAACCTGCAGACCTTCACCGACGTGCAGGCCAGGCTGGCCGAGCAGTCGAGCGGCTTGCTCGATCCGCGCCTGCAGAGCCCCGAGATGTGGGCCAAGCTGGTGAGCGGCCAGGCGCCGGTGATGCAGAACCTGATGGGCACCTACCTCGAGCAGTCGCGCCAGGCTTTCGCGCAGATGCAGGAGCAGCTCAACAAGCAGACCGAGGCGATCTTCCCGGTCGCCGGCGGCCGCGCCGCGTCGAAACGATGACGGGCGTGGCACGGGCTGCGGCCTGGTCGACACTGGCGCTGATCGCTGCGACGTGCTCGGCGATGGCGTTCGCGGCGGGCCCCGATCCGAAGGCAAGCGTCGCGGCTGCGGGGAAAAGAGTCGCGCCGGCCGCGTCGTCGGCCTCTGCCACCGCCTCGACGCCCGCCGCGCCCGTCGAATTCACCGGCAAGCTCGAGCCCGGCAAGACCTACGTCGCCGAGGTCGCCTTCGACAACAACGCCTTGCACATCTGGCGCCCCGTCAAGGACGTGCAGGTGCCGCGCCAGCACGCGTGGACGATCGACTGGACGAACCTGGCCGCGTTCCCGGCGCTGAAGACACAGGCCACGCGCGCGAAGCCGCAGCGCTTCCAGTTCAAGGTGGCCGGCGTCGACGTCTCGTCGGGCTCGCCGGTGGTTCCGTGGACCACCATCTATCGCTGCGAGGTGCTCGCGGTCGAGGGCGTTGCAGGGCCTGCGGCCTCGACGGCCAGGCGGAAGTAGGAGATCGGCGAAAATCCTCCGATGACCGAATCAGCGCTGGACCGCCACCCGATCGCCAGCGCCGCGCCGAAGATCGGCTTCGTGTCGCTCGGCTGCCCGAAGGCGCTCACCGATTCCGAGCTGATCCTGACGCGCCTGAGCGCCGAAGGCTACGTCACGTCGAAGAGCTTCGAGGGCGCCGATCTCGTCATCGTCAACACCTGCGGCTTCATCGACGACGCGGTCCGGGAAAGCCTCGACACGATCGGCGAAGCGCTGGCGGCGAACGGCCGCGTCGTCGTCACCGGCTGCCTGGGCGCCAAGGCGGGCGAGGGCGGCGGCAACCTCGTCCGGCAGATGCATCCGAGCGTGCTCGCCGTCACCGGTCCGCATGCGACCGAAGAGGTGATGGACGCAGTGCACGCGCACGTGCCCAAGCCGCACGATCCGTTCGTCGATCTCGTGCCTGCGCCGCCGTCGTTCGGCATCAAGCTGACGCCCAAGCACTACGCCTATCTCAAGATCAGCGAGGGCTGCAACCACCGCTGCACCTTCTGCATCATCCCGAGCCTGCGTGGTGACCTGGTGTCGCGACCGG
>JAYTHL010000234.1:0-5220 GCA_043732605.1 Rhizobacter sp.
AGGGATGCGACGAGCGCGCCGGTGATCGAGCCGATGCCGCCGATGACGACGACGACGAAGCAGACGATGAGGACGCTCGACCCCATCCCCGGATACACCGACGAGAGCGGCGCGGCGATCATTCCCGCGAGTGCCGCGAGCGCGACGCCGCCGGCGAAGACGATGCGGTAGAGCTGGCGGATGTCGACACCGAGGCCGCGCACCATGTCGCGGTTGCTCGCGCCGGCGCGGATCATCATGCCCAGGCGCGTGCGGTTGACGACGGCGTAGAGCGCGAGCGCGACGACCAGGCACGCGACCGACGCGAACACGCGGTACCACGGGTACTCCATCAGCCCTCCCAGGCGAAAGCCGCCGGCGAGCCACGACGGCGCGGTGACGCCGTGCACGTCGTTGCCGACGAGGATGCTGCGCAGCTCCTCGAAGACCAGGATCAGCGCGTAGGTGAGCAGCACCTGCTGCAGGTGGTCGCGCTCGTAGAGGAAGCTGAAGAAGATCCACTCGAGCAGATAGCCGAACGCCGCCGCGAGGAAGACGCCGACGAGCAGCCGCGCGAAGAACCAGTCGCCGAACCACGGCGCGAGCGCGAACGCGAGATACGCGCCCAGCATGTAGAAGCTGCCGTGCGCCAGGTTGATGACGCCCATGATCCCGAAGATCAGCGTCAGGCCGCTGGCGACGAGGAACAGCAAGAGGCCGTACTGGACGGCGTTCAGGCACTGGACGAGGAAGGTGGCGAGATCCATCGCCACGTCAACGCGGAAAGCGCCCCGTCGTCAGAGCTTGCAACCGCGCGCCGGATCGGAGAGCGACTTCACCGCGACCGAGCGGAACTCGTTGTTGTTGCCCCGGACCTCGCGCAGATAGATGTCCTGCACCGGGTTGCCGGACGGCGAGATCGTGAACTTGCCGCGCGGGCTGTCGACGGTGATCTTGTGCATCGCCGCGGTGAGCGCGTCGCGCTTGCTCAGGTCGCCGTTCACCGCCTTCAGGCCGGCGGCGAGGATCTGCGCCGCGTCGAAACCCTGCACGGCATACACGTCGGGCTGCGACTTGAACGTGATCGCGTAGGCCTTGCGAAAGTTGTTGTTGCGCGGCGTGTCGAGGTTGTCGGCGTAGTGCAGCGTCGTGAACATGCCCTGCGCCGACGCGCCCTGCGCCTCGAGCGTGCCGTCGGTGAGGAAACCCGGGCCATACAGCGGGATGGTCTTGTTGAGGCCGGCCGCGGCGTAGTCCTTGACGAACTTCACGGCGCCCTCGCCGGCGAAGAAGGCGTAGACCGCATCGGGCTTCTGCGCAGCGATCTCGGTCAGCAGGGCCTGGAACTCGACGTTCGGAAACGGCAGCGTCAGCCCCTTGAGCACCTTGCTGCTGCCGCTCTTCTCGAGGCCTTCGGTGAAGCCCTTCACCGATTCGTTGCCGGCGGCGTAGTTCCAGGTGATGGTCATCGCGCGCTTGACGCCTCTGGTGCCGGCGACCACCCCCATCGCGTAGCCCGGCTGCCAGTTCGAGAACGAGCTGCGCACGATGTTCGCGGCGCACATCGGCCCGGTGATCGCGTCGGCGCCGGCGTTGGGGATCACGAGCAGCGTGTTGTTCTCCTTCGCGGCCTTGGCCATCGCCAGCGCGACGCCCGAGTGCACTGTGCCGACGAGCACGTCGACGTTGTCGCGCTTGATCAGCTTGTTGACGTTGTCGGTCGCCTTCGACGGATCCGACTCGTCGTCGACCTTGAAGTACTGCACCTCGCGCCCGCCGAGCTTGCCGCCTTGCTCCTTCACGTAGAGCTTGAAGCCGTTCTCGATCGCGTTGCCGAGACCGGCGTAGGTGCCGGTGTACGGAAGCATCAGTCCGATCTTGACCGGCCCGGTCGAGGACTGGGCGAGCGCAGGAAGCGATGCCGCGGCGACGAGCGAGGTCGCGATGGCGGCAAAGGTGAGGCGGATGCGATGCATGGGGTCTCCTGTTGACAGTCTCTGGTGGGAACGATGGCCGGCGCGCGCGCGTTGCATCCGACGCTGGGTGGCGCTGCGGCGAGTGTCCGCAATCCACGCATGTGGGCAAGCGGGTTTTCGGCAATGCATCGCGACGAAACGGTGTCGTCGCGCACCCTCATGGCGTTATTCCCGAGAACGCACGCCGGCTTTTCGACACGGCCGCACGGTGTTTCGATAGACCCGCGATCGACACGGCATTACCTTGTGGACTCACAAGAGCGCTCGCCGCCGGCAAGCGCCACGACCTGGAGACTTTCCAATGGCATCTGAACCTTCATCGAAGGGCGACACGCGCGCGCGCCTCGCTCTCTCGCTCTCTCTCATCGCGATGGCCGCATTGCCGGCCGCATGCGGGGGCAGCGACGACGCGCCGGCGGCGGCCCCTGCACCGGCTCCTGCCGTGCCCACCGCTCTGACCTGCGACGACACGATGAAGACGGCGTTCAAGCCGGACGCGAACACGAGCGTCCTGCTGGTGAAGGCGTTCAAGGCCGGCGATCCGATCGCCTTGTCGGGCACGACGGGCACGCCGCCCGTGGCGGCGAAGGACCTCTGCTTCGTCAAGCTCAACATCGGCCCGGGGAATCCCGGCCCGGCGAGCGCGCCGTCGACCTCGCCCGGCATCGGCATCGAGGTGTGGCTGCCAACCGGGGCCAACTGGAATCAAAAGATCCACAACATGGGTGGTGGCGGTTGGGCCGGCGGGGCGAACTACCAGAACCTGACGCTGATCGCGAGCACGGGCAACGCCGCGACCGCGGCCAACGAAGGCTCGGTGGTCGGCGCGACCGACACCGGTCACGCACTTGGCAACGGCTCGTTCGCGATGAATCCGGACGGCACCATCAATTCGACGCTGTGGCAGGACTTCTCCGAGCGCAGCCTCCACGAGCTGGCCCTGAAGACCAAGGCGCTCGCGGCCGCCTACTATTTGAAGGCGCAGAAGTACGCGTACTGGGATGGCTGCTCGACCGGCGGGCGCCAGGGCTACAAGATCATCCAGAACCATCCGGACGACTACAACGGCTATCTCGTCGGCGCGCCAGCATTCAACTGGACGAAGTTCATCACTGCCGAGCTTTATCCGCAGATCGTCTACCAACGCGACCTGGGTGGCGTCGCGCTGACGATCGCGCAGCAGCAGCAGGTGAGCGCCAAGGCGGTGAGCACCTGCGACGTCGTCGGCGGCCAGCATCTCGGCTTCATCCTCGATCCGCAGCAGTGCACCTACGACCCGGCGAAGGATGCGACTGCACTGTGCACCGGCGCGGTCGGCACGAACGGCGTCATCGGCACCAACGCGACCGCGGCATGCGTGTCCACCGTGCAGGCGACGGCGCAGAACAAGATCTGGTACGGCCAGACCCCCGATGGCTCGGTGCCCGATCCGTCCGCGAACAACGGCTACAACGCCAACCTCGCAAGCAACCAGCTGTGGTATGGCCTCACGCGCGGCGCATCCAGCGGGCTGGCGGGCGCCAGTCCGTTCACGATCTCGTCGGACATGACCGCTCTCGAGCTCCAGGACCCGACGATCGCGACGACGGGGTTCGTCAACGCGGTGTCGAACGGCCTGAACCGCTGGCAAAGCCTCTCCTACGGGCAGCTGGCGAACGCCTTTGCCCAGGGAATCGCGCTGCAACCCTTCTTCGGCAACATCAACACCGACAACCCCGATCTTTCCGGCGCGAAGGCAAGCGGTGCCAAGATCCTGCAGTACCACGGCAGTGCCGACGTCCTGATCCCGACGCAGAACTCAGTCAACTACTACACGCGCGTCGCCAATCTCGATGGAGGATTCGCCAAGACGCAGGCCTACGATCGTCTCTTCCTGGTCGCGGGGATGGGCCACTGCGGCGGCGTGGGCAGCCAGCAGGGCACGGTCGGCGTCAGCCCGGCGGCGACGGTCAATTCGGTGCCGCTCCCGGCTGCCGGGCAGCTGTTCACTGCCATGACCAACTGGGTCGAGAACGGCGCGGCGCCGGCGACGATCACGCTGCAGTCGGCCGATGCGAGCGCGAGCCAGCTGCTCTGTCCGTATCCGCAGAAGCCGACCTACGCCGGTGCCGGCGCGGCGTCGGCGGCGGCGAGCTACACCTGCAGATAGCGCTTGCCGTCGCGAGGCCCGTGCACCGCGCCTAGTCGCGGTGACGGGCCTTGGCGGGCGTGCGCCCGGTTCGCCGGCGGAAGGCCTCGGTGAAGTGCGACTGGCTGGCGAAGCCGACGGCCAGCGCGATCTCGCTGAGCGATAGCGCACTGCCCAAGAGGATCTCGGCACGCTGGATGCGGCGCGAGAGCACGAAGCTGTGCGGGGAAGACTCGACCTTCCCCTTGAAGAGCTTCGAGAACGTGTAGGGGCTCAAGCCGATCTCGGCGGCAAGCGTCGCGATGCTCAGATCGGCGCCGATGTTCGCGTCGATGAAGTCGACGGTCTGCTGGAGCTGCCTGGACGAGAGCTGGCGTGCCGGCCGCCGCGCCGCCGCGCCATCGCCGTAGCAGGCGGACAGCCGGGCCAGCAGCGACAGCGACAGGCCTTCGGCGAAGAGGCGCCCCGACGCGCAGCCGGCATCGACCTCGCTGCGCATGCAATCGAACAGCCGGGCGAGCACCGGGTCGCGCCACGAGAGGTGGATCGAAGGATCGACGACAACCGCGTCGTCGTGCAGGTAGCCGCGCGCCCGCCCGGGGTCGACCTCGACGGCGAGAACCTCGCCCGGCGTGCAGTCCCACGATCCGTGGTCCATGTGGAAGCCGGCGCAGAAGACGTCGACGTGGCCCGGCGCCAGCGCGAGGTCGAAGACGGTCTGGCCCGAACGGATGCGCGAGCGACCGTGCGAGCGCACGTGGACGAGCAGGAGCGGATGCGGGTTGTAGCGGTGGGCGACCTCGCCCTTCCTCATGTGCGGGTGCACCTCGAATGGCAGGCCCGCCCAGTCATTGACCGGCAGCGCCGCGAGCGGCTTGCCGTCGAGGCCGATGACGTGGTCGTCCTCGAAGAGCGGGATGTGCGAGGCCATCGTCAGCGGTTCGCGGCGATGAAGCGGCCAGCCTCGCGCGCGAGGATCAGGGGCTGATCGCGATGCGGCGAGTGGCCGCAGTCGGGCAGGACGAGCAGCTCGGTTTTCGGCAATCGACGTGCAATGGCGCGGATCTGCTCGAGCGTGCCGTACTCGTCGCCTTCGCCCTGCACCGCGAGCACCGGGCAGGCGATCGTCTCGATTTC
>JAYTHL010000235.1:0-5214 GCA_043732605.1 Rhizobacter sp.
CACGGCCGGCGCCGGACGGCGCCTTCTCGCTGCTCTCGAGCAGGCGCGTCGCGACCGTGTCGCTCATCATGACCGAGAGCAGCGCGCGCTGCAGGCCGAGCAGCTGTCCCGAGGGCGAGTAGTCGGTCTGCGCCGAGCCGAAGCCCTCGAAGAGCGCGTCGGAGCGCTCGCTGAAGTCGGCGCCGAGCCGACGCTGCAACGCGGGCGACACGCGCAGCCCCTCGGCCGACAGCAACTGGCCGGTGATGATGTCGAGCGCCTCGCGCTGATCGACCGCCGGTACCGGCGTGAGCGGATCGCGGCCGGTGCCGGGCGCGTCGCGCACCGTGCGCACGCCGCCGATCTGGCGCGCCAGAACGCTCGCCGCGTTCGCGACGTCGCGCAGCGCGTAGCTCACCGAGCGCTTCAGGACGCTGTAGTCCTTGTCGGCGCCGAGCTGGCGCGTTTCCTGGCGCTTGAGCAGCTCCTGCGCGATCGCGATCCGCTTCCGCGCGAACGCGAGCACGTCGCTGCCGAGGTCGAACTGGAGCGACTCGGGGTCGATGCCGAGGAAGAAATCCTCGTCTGTGCCATACGCGAGGTAGGGCTCGGCGCTGCGGGAAGCGATCTTGTCGAGCGCGGCCCGCTCGGCCTTGGGGTCGACGTCGCCGGCGATCGGCTTGTACGCGTATTCGATCGCCCAGTAGTCGTAGGGTCCGAGCGTGTCGCTGAAGAGAGCACCGCGGCGCTCGCGCGGCTGATCAGCCGGGCCGAGGTTGATCGCCGGATACTCCATCACCGAGCCGGTGATGCCGTGCTCCTTGGTGAACACCGGATCGGCGAGCTGCTGCTCGGAATAGGCGCGCGAGGCGCGGAAGTTGTGGCGCAGGCCGAGCGTGTGGCCGACCTCGTGCATCGTCACCCACTTCAGGTAGCCCTGGACGAAAGCCTCGGCTTCCGGGCTGTCGGGGTCGAGCTCGCCGCGCGCCTCGAGCACGTCGCCGGCGTAGGTCATCTCCATCGCGGCGTCTTCGCCGAAGCTGCAGATCTGCCCAGAGAGCAGGAGCGCGCGCTGCTGCGGATCCATCGCCGCCAGGCGCGCCGCCGGATCGCCGTCGCTGCCGTTGGCAACGATCTGGGCGCGCAACGTCCGGCTGTTGCGCAGCGCCAGGCTCTCGATGCCGACGTCGGCCCCGAGGACCTCGCCGCTGCGCGGGTCGGCCGAGTGCGGGCCGATCGCGACGAAGCCGGGCGACGCGCTCGTGAGCCAGCGGATCGAGGCGCGGCCGAAGTCCTGCGTGTCGAAGGTCGCGTCGGCGGGCTGGATCTCGACCCGGACCGCGTCCTTGAAGCCGATCTTCTCGAAGGCCTTGTTCCACTCGAGCACGCCGGCCGTGATCGCACCGCGGTACTTCACCGGCACGTTGCGATCGATCGTGTAGACGATCGGCTTCACAGGCTCGGAGAGCGGCGCCTGCGGGTCCTTCTTCTCGAGGCGCCAGCGATTGACGAAGTGCTGGCGCGGCGAGCGCTGCAGGTCGTTGCTGAAGTCGAAGCGCCCGCTCTCGTAGTAGCCGACGCGCGGATCGGCGCGCCGGCCGTGCATCGGCTCGTCGGGCAGGCGCGCGATCGAGTAGTGGATGCCGAGGAAGAGGCTGCGCGGATCGGGCACCGTCCGCGGCACGCTCGGCTGCGGCACGCCGGGCGGCGTGCCCGGCTGCGGGATGCCGATCGAGGCCGTCGCGTAGTGGCCGAGCACGTCGAGCTCGAGCGACTCGGGCGTCTGGCGCACAGTCGTGATCGCCGAATTGCGCGGGTCGAAGGCGTAGCCCTGGCGATAGGTGCGCTGCAGCTGCAGGCCGAACGCGAGCAGGTCGGCGAGGAAGAGCGAATTGGCCTCGACCAGGATCGACTTGCGCTCCGGCTCCGGCAGGCTCAGCACCGGCGCGCTCGCGAGCAGGCTGGGCGAATAGCCGGTCGCGATCGAGAGCGCCTCGGGCGAGCCCGCGTTGGCAGCGTAGTTGACGTTGAGCCAGATCATCTGGATCTGGTTGTAGATGCGCCGGAACTCGACGATTCCGCTGTCGCCGAAGAGCATCGAGCCGCCGTAGAAGCTGCCTTCGCCGATGCCGGACTTCAGTTTGGGCGAGAGGAAGAACGGCTTGTTCAGGTCTTCGGGCCGGAGTTCGATCAGGACGCGGTCGTCCTTCTGCCAGACGGCGAGCACGCCGTCGCTGCGCTTGGCGTCCTTGACGACCTCGGCGAACGGACGCATCCCGCCTGGAGCGAGTGCGATCGGCGCCGCACCGGGGGCGCGCAGGCCCGAGGCGGCTCCACCCGGGCCGTCCGCGCCGCGCGGCGAGGACGCCGAGGACGACACCGCGACGGGATTGGCGCCGCTGGCGCCACTGAGGCTCTGCAGCGTCGTGCATCCCGCCAGCGCCGCGGCGGCCAGGACGCACAGGCCCGCGATGCGGGTGGGTGACGGGGCGATCGATGTCATGCGAGGAGTCCTGCGAGGAAAGCGCGACGACCGCATTCGATGCTACGGCGCCCGATAGGTTCGCGTCACGGTCGAAAGTCTCGTCGAATGCAACCTCAATGCATCGGCCGGAAACGCAGGCGCTTGGGCTTGGCGCCTTCTTCGCCGAGACGCCGCTTCTTGTCGGCCTCGTATTCCTGGTAGTTGCCGTCGAAGAAGGTCCACTTCGAGTCGCCTTCGGCGGCCAGGATGTGGGTGGCGATGCGGTCGAGGAACCAGCGGTCGTGGCTGATGACCATGATCGTGCCGGCGAACTCGAGCAGCGCGTCTTCCAGCGCGCGCAGCGTCTCGACGTCGAGGTCGTTCGACGGCTCGTCGAGCATCAGCACGTTGGCGCCCGCAATCAGCGTCTTGGCCAGATGCAGCCGCCCGCGCTCGCCGCCCGAGAGATTGCCGACGAGCTTTTGCTGGTCGTTGCCCTTGAAGTTGAACTTGCCAAGATAGGCGCGGCTGGGCATGACGAACTTGCCGACGACCAGGTTGTCGAGGCCGCCCGAGACGTCCTGCCACACGGTCTTGTCGTTCTCGAGCTCCTCGCGGCTCTGCTCGACGAAGGCCATCTTCACGGTCGTGCCGATCTTGACGGTGCCGCTGTCGGGCTTTTCCTTGCCCGCGATCATGCGGAACAGCGTCGACTTGCCGGCGCCGTTCGGGCCGATGATGCCGACGATCGCGCCAGCCGGCACCTTGAAGCTCAGGTCGTCGATGAGCAGGCGATCGCCGAAGCTCTTGCTGACGTTGACGAACTCGATCACCTCGTGGCCGAGCCGGTCCGCAACGGGAATGAAGATCTCGTTGGTCTCGTTGCGCTTCTGGTAGTCGGTGTCCGAGAGCTCCTCGAAGCGCGCCATGCGCGCCTTGCTCTTGGCCTGGCGCCCCTTGGGGTTCTGGCGCACCCACTCGAGCTCCTTCTTCATCGCCTTGGTGCGCGCGTCCTCGGTCTTCTGCTCCTGCTCGAGGCGGGCCTCCTTCTGCTCGAGCCAGGTCGAGTAGTTGCCCTTGTACGGGATACCCGAGCCGCGATCGAGTTCGAGGATCCACTCGGCCGCGTTGTCGAGGAAGTAGCGATCGTGGGTGATGGCCACGACCGTGCCCGGATAGCGGGCCAGGAACTGCTCGAGCCAGTCGACCGACTCGGCGTCGAGGTGGTTGGTGGGCTCGTCGAGGAGCAGCATGTCGGGCTTGCTGAGCAGCATGCGGCAGAGCGCGACGCGGCGCTTCTCGCCGCCCGAGAGCTTGCCGACAATCGCGTCCCACGGCGCGAGGCGGAGGGCATCGGCGGCGATCTCGAGCTGCATGTCGGTGTTCTCGCTGCCGGCGGCGGCGATCTGCGCCTCGAGCTCGGCCTGCTCGGCGGCCAGCTTGTCGAAGTCGGCATCGGGCTCGCCGTATTCGGCGTAGACCTCGTCGAGGCGCTTCTTCGCGGCGAGCGCGCCGCCGATGCCTTCCTCGACGGCTTGGCGCACGGTCTGGTCCGGATCCATCACCGGCTCCTGCGGCAGGTAGCCGATCTTCAGGCCAGGCATCGGCGTCGCCTCGCCTTCGATGTCCTGGTCGATGCCGGCCATGATCTTGAGCAGCGTCGACTTGCCCGAGCCGTTCAGGCCGAGCACGCCGATCTTGGCGCCCGGGAAGAACGAGAGCGAGATGTTCTTGAGGATCTGGCGCTTGGGCGGAACGATTTTGCCCACGCGGTTCATCGTGAAGACGTACTGAGCCATGAATTGCCTTGCTGGAAAGGTCGAGGCACGCCGCAGAACGCGGGGCCGATCGCCTATTGTCGCCTCGGCCGGATCAAAAGGTCCCGAACAGGGTGTCGAGGGCTTCCTGAACCAGTGTGCTCGACACGCCCAATGTCGCCACCGGCTTCTTCAGCTCGCTCAGCGGGACCGCGGCCAACGCCGCGTATCGAGCACCACGCTCTCGGCCACGACCAGGAAGCCGGGTTGAGGTTGCGCGCCCGCGGGCCAAACGCCGCTTCACGCTGCAACGGCACGACCACCCGGGTCGTCAGGGCATCGATGTAGTCGTTCTGGACATCGAGAAGATAGCGCGTTTGCTTGCGCTTTGCGGGATCGGGATTGGCGTAGACGTCGTAGCGTGCCACGACCTTCACCTGCCCTTCATGAACGTACGATATTTCGCCAGAGGCAAGCCGACTTTCTCGCATCGGTGGATCCGCGGCGAAACGGCGTGACCAGCGAACTGATCGCGCAATCCTGCCCGACGCAGTCCCCGCGCCACATTCGCCCGGCCTGTCCGGGCTACAATGCAAGCTCGCGTCCGCATCGTTTCCAGTCAGCGTCGACGCAGTCGCTTCCGACTCCCCTCCCCCGTCTGCCTTCGACTGGCGCTCGGCACCCCGAGCAGCAGGCCGATGAATTTGGCAGAACTTCCAATGTCCTTCGATACTCTCGGCCTCGCCGAGCCGCTGCTGCGTGCCGTGCACGAAGCTGGCTACACCACTCCCACCCCGATCCAGGCGCAAGCCATTCCTGCGGTGCTCTCCGGCGGCGACGTCATGGGCGGCGCCCAGACCGGCACCGGCAAGACCGCCGGCTTCGTCCTGCCGATGCTCCAGCGCCTGATGGACATGCCGGCCGTGCGCGACGCGCGCGGCAAGCTGCCGATCCGTTGTCTCATCCTCACGCCCACGCGCGAGCTCGCGGCGCAGGTCGAAGAGAGCGTTCGCA
>JAYTHL010000236.1:0-5205 GCA_043732605.1 Rhizobacter sp.
GGCTTGGCGCAAATCAGACCCGGTATCGGGAAAGAGAAGCGTCATCTCGTTCATCCCCTCTGACCTTCTCGGTCGCTCGGCACCGCACTCGCGGCGCCCTGCATCTCGAGCTCTGTTCGCACTGGTCGGCGGCGATGCCGTCGCTGAAGGTCTCTCTTCGGCCTGACTCCTCCGTGAGCAGGCTGAGGCCTTTTTTCCATGCGACAGAACGCCTCCGACCACGGAGGCAGGTGCCGTGCAAGAGCGCGGTCACCGCTCGATTGCAGAACTCACCATGTCCTTCGATACCCTCGGCTTGCCCGAACCCCTGGTCCGCGCCGTCACCGACGCCGGCTACGCCACCGCCACCGACGTCCAGGCGGCTGCGATTCCGCCGGCGCTCGCCGGCACCGACCTGATGGTCGCCGCCGCCACCGGCAGCGGCAAGACCGCGTCGTTCATCCTGCCGGCGCTCGCTCGCATCCTGGCGGCCCGCGCCGATACGGCGCAGCGCCGCGACAAGGGCACGGTCTACGGACCGCGCATCCTCGTCCTGACGCCGACGCGAGAGCTGGCGATGCAGATCGCCAAGGCCGCCGCCACCTACGGCCGTCACGTGCCCGGAATCCGCATCACGACGGTCGTCGGCGGCGTGCCCTATCCGGCCCAGCTCAAGGCCCTGCGCGGCCCGCTCGACATCCTGATCGCCACGCCGGGCCGTCTGCTCGACCACCTCACGACCGGCAAGGCCGTGCTCGAGAACGTCGAGATGCTCGTCCTCGACGAGGCCGATCGCATGCTCGACATGGGCTTCATCGACGACATCACGACGATCGCCGACCACGTGCCGGCGGCGCGCCAGACGGTGATGTACAGCGCGACCTTCATGGGCCACGTCGCCCGCCTTGCCCAGAACCTGCTGCGCGATCCGCAGCGGGTCGAGGTCGCGTCGTACACCGACACCCACGCCAACATCGAGCAGCGCCTGCACTGGGCCGACAACCACGCGCACAAGAACGCGCTGCTGGACAGCATCCTCACCCAGCGCGACGTCGAGCAGGCTCTCGTCTTCACGAGCACCCAGATCGACGCCGATCGTCTCGCCGACCGGCTGGCCGAACTCGGTCACGCCGTCGCTTCGCTGCACGGCGGCATGCCGCAGGGCCGCCGCAACCGCGTGCTGCAAGGCTTGCGCTCGCAGCAGCTGCGCATCCTCGTCGCCACTGACGTCGCCGCCCGCGGCATCGACGTGCCGACGATCAGCCACGTCGTCAACTACGGCCTGCCGATGAAGCCGGAGGACTACCTTCACCGCATCGGCCGCACCGGCCGCGCCGGCAAGAACGGCCTGGCCGTGACGCTCGCCGAGCGCATGGACACCGGCATGATCCGCCGCATCCAGCAGTTCACGACGCAGCAGATCGCGGTCGCGACGATCGCCGGCCTCGAGCCGAAGATCGTGGCGCCGAAGATGTTCGCGCATGCGCCGGCCGGCCGCGGCCACGCCGACGCGCATCGCCCGGGCGAGCGTCGTCCGCCATTCGCCGAACGTTCGGGACCGCGTCGCGACGCGCCGGTCTCGCGCGACTTCGCGCCGCGTGGCGCAGCGCCGAGGGGCAATCCGTTCGACCGTGCACCGCCCGTGCGCGACGATCGCGGCGCGCCTGCGCGTCGTCCGGGCCCGGCCGCGTTCAAGGGCCGCGGCAAGCCGCAGCGCCCGCGCGACGGCGGCTTCACGCGCTGAGCGTCTTGGCTGGCCGTCTGGCGGCTATCCCCGCCGGACGGCCACGGTGACCGTCATCCCCAGGTAGTCGTCGGTCTCGCCGAACCAGCTGCCGGAGATCGGCGCTGCCTGCGAGGGATCGCGGGCGACGCCGACGCGGATCAGCTGCGTTCCGCCGAGCAGGTTGTTGGTCGGATCGAACGGCACCCAGCCGGCGCCGGGCAGATACGCCTGGAGCCACGCGTGGGTGTAGCCCGCGCCGACGATCGCTTCGGCAGGCGCGCCGCGTCCGTCGAGCGACGGGTCGTACAGATAGCCCGAGACGAAGCGCGTCGCGAAGCCGAGCCGGCGCGCGCCCTCCATCATCAGCAGCGCGAAGTCCCGGCACGAGCCGCTGCCGAGCTTGAGCGTGTCAGTCGGGCTCTGCGTGCCTTCCTCGTCGCGGCCGACGTAGCGGAAGTTGTCGCGAATGTGCTGGTTCATCGCGACCAGCAAGTCGCGCGTTCCGGTCGCGCCGTCGGTGCGGATGAACTGGCGCGCCCACGCGGTGAGCTCGCCTTCCTCGTCGTCGTGGTAAGGACGCAAATAGTGCTCGAGGTCGTAGCGCTCCTCGAGCGAGTACGAGAACGGATAGAACTCGGCATGCGGCGACAGTGGCAGCTCGAGGTTGTTGCTGTGCGCGTGCTCGATCCTGAAGCTGCACACGATCTCGAGCGTGTCGGCGGCATTCTTCGGCTGCACCAGCGCGATCGAGTTCGAGAGCGGGTCCTGGATCATCCGCACCGATGCGTCGGGGCTCACGTCGAGGTCGGTCGCGAGCACGCGCAGGTCGTGGCTGTCGCGGGGCCGGAACATCACGCGATGCTCGCCGAAACGCACCGGCTGGCGATAGCGGTAGACCGTCGTGTGGGTGATGTCGTAGCGGATGGGCATGGCAAGCGCTTCGGCGAGGAAGCGCTCCGAAGGAAGATCAGGCGCGCAGCAGCTCGACTTCGAACATCAGCGTCGCGTTCGGCGGGATCGCGCCACCGGCGCCGCGCGCGCCGTAGCCGAGAGCGGGCGGGATGACGAGCACGCGGGTGCCGCCTTCCTGCATGCCTTGGACTCCCTCGTCCCAGCCGCGAATGACCATGCCGCCGTCGAGCTCGAACTCGAACGGGTCGTTGCGGTCCTTGCTCGAATCGAATTTCTTGCCCTTGACGCCGTTGTCGTAGAGCCAGCCGGTGTAGTGGACGGAGACCGTGCGGCCGGCCTCGGCCGTCTTGCCGGTGCCGGGCACGGTGTCGTCGTACTGGAGACCGGAGGGAGTGCTCTGCATGGGGATCCTTCTGTGTGATGTGGCGGAGGGTGCAACCGCAGGAAGACCGGCATTGCGCCGGGCCACTCGCGATCATGCCCGATGGCGGTGACGCGACTGCCCGCCGTGCGGCGCGCGATCGTGCGGGAAGCGCGCTGCCCACGCGGCCGTCGCCGCCGCGAGCCACTGGGCAACCGATGTGCCGTCGGCCTCGATGCCGAGCACCGTACCGGCGCGGCGCAGCGCGTCGAGGGGCGAGGCCAGATCGAGGGCCGTCGCGCCGGTCTGTTTCGAGAGCTTGCTGCCGTCTGCGGCCAGCACCAAAGGTGTGTGCAGGTAGTGTGGCGTGGGCAGGCCGAGCAGGCGCTGCAGCAGGATCTGGCGCGGCGTGCTGTCGACCAGGTCCTCGCCGCGCACGACGTCGGTGACGCCCTGCGCCGCGTCGTCGACGACGACCGCGAGCTGGTAGGCCCAGATGCCGTCGGCACGCTTGAGCACGAAGTCGCCGACGTCGCTGGCCAGATCCTGCGTGCGCTGGCCGAGGCGGCGGTCGATGAACGACACGGTCGCTGTTTCGACGTCGCCGGACGTCGCGGGAAGCACCCTCAGGCGCATCGATCGCGCCGTCTTGCCGCCGAGTCCATCGCGACACGTGCCCGGGTAGACGCGATCGAATCGATCGTCGCCGTCACCCTCACCGCCATCGATCGTCGCCGTCGCCAGGCGCTGCAGGTCGCGCCGGCTGCAGCCGCACGGATAGGCGCGCCCGATCGCGATCAGGCGTTGCAGAGCGCTCTCGTAGAGCGCGGTGCGCTCCGACTGGCGCACGACCGGCCCGTCGGGCACGAGCTCGCAGCGCGCGAGCTGCGCGACGATCTCTTCGGCCGTGCCGGCGACGTTGCGTGGCGTGTCGAGGTCTTCGATGCGCACCAGCCAGCGTCCGCCGCTCGAACGCGCGTCGAGCCACGAGGCGAGGGCGGCGACGAGCGAGCCGGCGTGGAGCGGACCGGTCGGCGAAGGCGCGAACCGGCCGACGGACGCCTCAGGCGCCGATGCCGCCACGGCTGCCGTAGCGATCGAGGAGCGCCCGCTTCGTCTCGTCGTGCGCGAGCCGCTCGAGCCACCAGCGCAGCGCCAGGCCCTGCTGCGGCTCGCCACTGCCGCGTCCGGTGGGCGAGCGCCATGCGTAGCCGAGCCGTCCGGGCTGGCGCTCGCGCGCGACCGGGCGCACGACCAGCTGGCCCGCGGCGATGAACTCGCGCGCCATCGGCTCCGGGACGAAGCCGCAGCCGACGCCGAGCAATTGCGCCGCGAGCTTGGCCCGCATGTCGCTCACCGTGAGCACGGCCTGGCCGGGCAGGAGATTGACGGTGATCGGTGTCAGGCGGCTGGCCGAATCGGCGACTGCCACGGCACGATGGCGGATCAGCTCGGCATCGTCGATCGGCGTCATGCACTTGGCGAGCGGATGGTGCGGCGCGACCACGAACACGAACTCGATCGCGCCGAGATCCTTCATCGTCACGCCGCTCGGCAGCTCGCGCGACGCGGCGACGCCGATGGCGAGGTCGGCCTGGCCAGTCACCAGCGCCTCCCACGTGCCGGCCAGCACCTCGTTGCGGATGCGCAGCCGCGTCGGCGGCGACGAGGTGGCGTCCGTCCCGGCGGCGCGCGGGATCGGCGCTTCCTCGGCGTAGAACGCCGCGCACAGATCGAGGATCGTCGAGCGCGAGCAGATGTCGTCGACCGCGACCGTGAGCTGCGTCTCCCAGCCGGTCGCCACGCGCTTGACGCGACTGGTGACGGCCTCCATCTCGTCGAGCAGCCTCCGGCCTTCGTCGAGCAGCTCCTGTCCCGCAGCGGTGAACGTCGCCTGGCGCGAGCGGCGATCGAAGAGGAGGACGTCGAGCGCGTCCTCGAGCTGGCGGACGTTGTAGGTCAGCGCCGAAGGCACCTTGCCGAGGTGGCGCGCCGCAGCCGCGAAGCTGCCGGTGCGCGCGATCGCGTCCATCATGGTCAGCGCCTCGGGGGTCAGCGCGTTGCGCGAGTCGGTCATGGGTGTCCGGGGCTGGAGTCCCTTCATCTTATTTGAACGGAGGCGACAGCACACGACCCAGGCCGTGTGAGAACGCAATTTAGGTGAGCGTCGCCTGGCATGTGAACGCGGCCGACGCTTTAAGGCATCGTCGGCGCACAGTGATCCGCT
>JAYTHL010000237.1:0-5192 GCA_043732605.1 Rhizobacter sp.
GCGAGGTGGTAGTCCTCGCCGAGCTTGCCTTCGAACTGCGCGCCGATCTTCGCCAGGAACTTCGGATCCGACTGGAGCCGCGCGACCTCGTACTCGTCCTTGTAGGCCATGAGCTTGAAGAGGTAGCGCGCCACTGCTTCGGTGAGCTTGGTGCTCGGCTTGGCCGACTCGGGCCGCGTCGCCGTGCGCGACAGCACGACCTCGGCCTCGGCGGCGCGTACCTTGCCGACGAACGCCTTGTACGTCGCCGCGTAGGCCGCGTTCTGGTAGTCGGTGAGGAACTCGACGCGCTTCTTGATCATGTCGTCGAGGTTGGTCGAGCGCTTGACGAGCTCGATCACCTGGCCGGTCTTGACCAGCGCCTTGACCGCCTGCGGATCGCTCGCGGCGCGGCGGCCCCACTCGAAGGCCGACTTGTTGTTGTCGACCTGGACGCCGTTGAGCTCGATCGCGCGCATCAGCGCCGCGTGGCTGAGCGGCACACGGCCCTGCTGCCAGGCGTAGCCGAGCATCAGCGGGTTGGTGTAGATCGAGTCGCCGACCAGCTGCACCGCGAGCGCGTCGGCATCGACGCTGCCGACGTGGTCCGGGCCTGCGGCCGCCGCGATCTGCGCTTCGCAGTTGCCACCCGGAAACTGCCAGTCGGGATTGGTGACGAAGGCCGCCGTCGGCGTCGCGTGCGTGTTGAGCGCGACATAGGTGCGACCTTCGCGCATCACCGCGAGCGTCGTCTTGTTGGCGGCAACGATCGGATCGCAGCCGATGACGAGATCGGCCTCGGCGGTGCCGACCTTGGTCGAGAAGATCGCGTCCGGCCGATTGGCGATCTGGATGTGGCTCCAGGTCGCGCCGCCCTTCTGCGCGAGGCCCGCCGCGTCCTGCGTGACGATGCCCTTGCCTTCGAGGTGCGCGGCCATGCCGAGCAGCTGGCCGATCGTGATCACCCCGGTGCCGCCGACCCCGGCGACGACGATGCCCCAGGGCTTCTCGGCCAGTGGCAGCGACGGCTCCGGCGGCGTCGCAACGCTCGATAGCTTCGGTCGCGACGCCGCCGCCTTCTTGCCGCTCTTCAGCTGTCCGCCCTCGACGGTGACGAAGCTCGGGCAGAAACCCTTCAGGCAGGAGTAGTCCTTGTTGCAGGTGTTCTGGTTGATGCGGCGCTTGCGCCCGAACTCGGTCTCGACCGGCTCGACCGAGAGGCAGTTCGACTGCACCGAGCAGTCGCCGCAGCCTTCGCACACGAGCTCGTTGATGATCACGCGCTTGGCGGGATCCTCCATCGTGCCGCGCTTGCGCCGGCGGCGTTTCTCGGTGGCGCAGGTCTGGTCGTAGACGATGACCGTGCAGCCGGGAATCTCGCGCAATGCTTTCTGGATCTCGTCGAGCTCGTCGCGGTGATGCACCGTGACACTCGGCGCGAGCCGCGCCGCGATGTCGTGCTCCTCGTACTTCTCGGGCTCGTCGGTGACGACGACGATCTTCGCCGCGCCCTCGGCGTCGAGCTCGCGCGTCATCTCCGGCACTTTCATCGTGCCGTCGACCGGCTGGCCGCCGGTCATGGCGACGGCGTCGTTGAAGAGGATCTTGTAGGTGATGTTCACCTTCGCCGCGATCGACTGGCGCACCGCGAGCAGGCCCGAGTGGTAGTAGGTGCCGTCGCCAAGGTTGGCGAAGATGTGGTTCTCGGTCGTGAACGGCGCCTGGCCGACCCACGACACGCCTTCGCCGCCCCTCTGGCTGAAGGTGACGGTCGAGCGGTCCATCCAGACCGCCATGTAGTGGCAGCCGATGCCGGCGACGGCGCGCGAGCCTTCGGGCACCTTGGTCGAGGTGTTGTGCGGGCAGCCGCTGCAGAACCACGGCGCGCGCTCGCCGGTCGAACCGGCGCCGATCTGCGGCACCTCGGCGAGCTTGCGCTCCTTGGCATCGATCAGCGCGATGCGCATCGCCATGCCGGCGCCGATGTCGCTGTCGACGCCGAGCTTGGCGAGCCGCTTGGCGATGGCGCGGGCGATGATCGTCGGCGTCAGATCGGCCTGCGCGCGCAGCAGCCAGTGCTGCGCCGGATTGGCCTGGCTCCATTCGCCCCCGGTCTCGTCACCCTCGCTCTCGTCGAACTTGCCGAGCACGTTCGGCCGCACGTCGGGCCGCCAGCCGTAGAGCTCTTCCTTCAGCTGGTACTCGATGACCTGGCGCTTCTCCTCGACGACGAGGATCTCCTGCAGGCCTTCGGCGAAGTCGCGCGTGATCGTCGCCTCGAGCGGCCAGACGACGTTGACCTTGTGCAGGCGCAGGCCGATGCGGCGGCAGGTGTCGTCGTCGAGGCCGAGGTCGTGCAGCGCCTGGCGTGTGTCGTTGTAGGCCTTGCCGCTGGCGATGATGCCGAATCGGTCGCTCTTTCCCTCGATGACGTTGTAGTTCAGCCGGTTCGCGCGCACGTAGGCGAGCGCTGCGTACCACTTGTAGTCCATCAGCCGCGACTCCTGCTCGAGCGGCGCGTCGGGCCAGCGGATGTGCAGGCCGCCCTCGGGCATCTGGAAGTCCTCGGGCAGGATGATGTCGACCCGGTCCGGATCGACCGAGACGCTCGACGACGATTCCACGATCTCCTGGATCGTCTTCATCGACGACCAGACCCCCGCGAAGCGGCTCATCGCGAACGCGTGCAGGCCCATGTCGAGGATGTCCTGCACGCTCGACGGGAAGAACACCGGCAGGCCGCAGGCCTTGAAGATGTGGTCGCTCTGGTGCGCCGCGGTCGAGCTCTTGGCGATGTGGTCGTCGCCGGCGATCGCGATCACGCCGCCGTGCTTCGAGGTGCCCGCCATGTTGGCGTGCTTGAAAACGTCGGAGCAGCGGTCGACGCCGGGGCCCTTGCCGTACCAGATGCCGAAGACGCCGTCGAACTTGTTGGTCTGCGGATAGAGGTCGAGCTGCTGCGAGCCCCAGACGGCGGTGGCGGCGAGCTCTTCGTTGACGCCCGGCTGGAACACGACGTTCTGCGCCGCGAGGTGTTTCTTTGCCGCCCACAGGGCCTGGTCGTAGCCACCGAGGGGCGACCCGCAGTAGCCGCTGATGAAGCCGGCCGTGTTGAGGCCGAAGACCGCGTCGCGCTTTCGCTGCAGCATCGGCAGGCGCACCAGCGCCTGCGTGCCGCTCATGAAGGCGCGCCCCGTTTCGAGGGCGTACTTGTCGTCCAGCGTGACGCTCTCGAGCGCCTTGCGGACGGAGTCGGGAAGGGGTGCATTCATCGGGGGTTCGCTCCGGGGAGGACGTCGCTTCGCCGCGCCCGCCGGGCTCGTGACCCGGCGTCGCTGCCGAGAGTGTAGGGAGTCGCCGAAAGCGCGGTCAGCGCTGGGTCGATCGCGGCAGGCGCAGGCGCGCGCGCAGGCCGTGCGGCGAGGTCGGCAACAGCTGCAGCTCGCCGCCGTGCAGGCGGTTTTGTCGCAATAAGCCGGTGCTGATAGGCTGAGCCGAGACCGACGACGGGACGATGCTGATGAGCAAGGCGCTGCGCAAGGTGATCAAGCGCATGCATTACCCGTTGGAGGTGATGCTGATCTGCGTGCGCTGGTACGCGGCCCACCCGCTGAGCCTGCGGCACATCGAAGAGATGATGGCCGAGCGCGGCGTCTTCGTCGATCGCGCCACGGTGCATCGTTGGTCGTCAAGAGTCTGCCGGTGCTGGCCGCGGCGTTTCGCCGACGCAAACGTCCGGCGGGCATGAGTTGACGGATGGGCGAGACGTACATCGAGGTCTGTGGCGAGTGGAAGTATCTGTACCGGGCCGTCGACCGCGCCGGCGACACCATTGACTTCTCGCTTCGCGCTCACCGTGACGTGGCGGCGGCGCGGCAGTTTTTCAAAGGCGCTATGGACCTGCACGGCGTGCCTGAGAAGATCACCATCGACAAGAGCGGCTCCAACACCGCCGCCATCCAGAGCATTCGAGACGACTCCGGCGCAGACATCGAGTTGCGTCAATCGAAGTATCTCAACAGCATCGTCGAGCGAGACCACCGGGCGATCAAACGCATCGTGCGACCCATGCGGCTTCAAGACGTTTCGCTGCGCGCGAGCCGTGATTGCCGGGATCGAGACGATGCACATGATCAAGAAGGGCCGGCTCGACGGCTCAAAAGATCGAGCCTCGTCCGCTGCCGACAAGTTTTACTCCCCGGCCTTCTGACTCGAGACCGCTTCTCGACAGCTTTTAGCGGCGCGCCCTTGTTGCGACAGAACCGCGCCGAGCGCCCGGCGCAGCGCGTCGCATACGGGCTCCACATCATGGAGCGACAGGTCCAACGCCGGACGGGCATTCCCTCGCGACAAAGCGACGACGACGTTGTGTTCCAGCCGGCGAAGCGAGGCCGTGGTGAGGGTCTTGGCAGTCTGAACCCAGCGTCGGCCTTCCTTGCGCAGGCGCACAGCGACGCCGTGTCGCCCGAGATGCTCGTCGGCAGTGTCGAAATAGATCGCCTGCATCCGCTCGACCCGACCGCCTCCCGCCGCAGCGCGCGTTCAGGCGCAGCCCGGCTTTCTGTGGGGACTTCGAACTTGAGTTCGGTCTCGTCCAAGGGAAGGGGTCGATTCACAAGCGCCTTCGATGTCGGTTTCGAGGCAACACCACGAGCGACATCCCACCCGCGATGGACGACGCGTTTTCGCTCTTTTGGGGAGAGACCGACTGGCAAACGGAGCGCATCTCCGGGTTGCCCAAGCGGAACGTCAAGGGTGCATCTTTATCCACTGGTCGAATTCGGAAATCTCCTTTTTTTGCGCTGCGATGATCTTTCTCGCCATCGACCTCATCTGCGGCGACTTGCCGTGTTCGAGTTCGATTTGCGCCATGTCCACCGCCTTTTGATGATGCATCTTCATCATCATCGCGAAGTCCTTGTCCGTGTCACCGGTTGGCTTCATGTCCTGCATCTGCTTCATGCCGCCCATCATCGACTGGCTGAGAGCCTCGGACCCGTACCCGGCCATAGCGCTCCCACTAGCCGCCATACCGGGTGCCTTCGGCATAGTGTCCTGCGCCAGTGCCAATTGAGCGGCTAGGGACAAAACAGCCGCGCCGATCGGCATTGCCATGCCGCCAGAAACTTTCTTGAGGTTCATCTCTATCCTTTAACGCAACAAACCATGTTGCAGTTGGGTGCGAAGACTGCCCTGTCGGCACAATCCTTTGC
>JAYTHL010000238.1:0-5160 GCA_043732605.1 Rhizobacter sp.
TGTCGAGCGCAGGTCTGGCCGGCGGCAGCGTCGCGACGCTCTCCGGCGGCACCGTCTACGCGAACGACCAGCCGTTCGCCGACATCCCCAAGGGCACGGTCACCGACTTCCTCGCCGCCGGCGTGCTCGCCGGCCAGCCGGCGACGCTGACCTTCACGTCGCCGGTCAGCTATCTCGGCTTCCTCTGGGGCTCGCCCGACCTCTACAACCTGCTGACGATCATCAGCACCGACATCAGCCAGGTCTTCACGGTCGCCAGCCTCGGCTTCAGCGTCACCGACGGCAACCAGGCGTTCTCGCAGTACGTGCAGTTCGCCTCGGCGCCGGGCAGCAAGATCACCGGCGTCGTTTTCAGCAACAAGCCCGCACAGGACGCGTTCGAGGTCGCCAACTTCAGCGTCAACACGATCCCCGAGGCGTCGACCTACGCGCTGATGCTGGCCGGTCTGGGCATCGTCGGCTTCGTCGCGCGCCGCCGCCGCAACTACTGAGGTCGGGCGGTCGTCGGGCGCGACGACCGCATCACGCCGGCGCGAGCCGGCGTGCGAAGAGGCTGAAGAGCCGCTCCCAGTGCCGCTCGGCTGCCGTGCGGTCGTAGACGCCGGCGCGCAGCGGGAAGACGAAGCCGTGCTCGACGGCCGGATACCACTCGATGCGGTGCGGCGTGCCCGCAGCCTCGAGCGCTCCCTGCAGCTTCATGATCTCGGCCGGGGGCGCCCACTTGTCGATCTCGGCGCAGGCGAAGTAGCTCTCGCAGCGCACCCGCGCCGCGATGCGATGTGGCGAATCGGCCTTGTCGGTCGCCATGTTGGCGCCGTGGATCGAGGCGATGACCCTGAACCGCTCCGGGAACGCCGCCGCCGCCCACATCACGATCGGCCCGCTCATGCAGTAGCCGACCGCGCCGAGGCGGCGGCTGTCGGCCTCGGGCTGCGTGTCGACGTACTCGAGCAGCGCGAGCGTGTCGGTCGCCGTGGTGGCCGGATCGAGCGTCGCCATGTGGGCGAACATCTCGGCAAGCGCCAGCTCGGTGCGTTCCTTCAGGAAGTACTCGCTCACGCGCCGGTAGTAGAGGTTCGGCAGGACGACGAAGTAGCCGACCGACGCGAGCCGGCGCGCCATGTCGTGCAGCTCCTCGCGCTTGCCGGGCGCGTCCATGAAAAAGAGGACGACCGGGAACGGCCCGCCCTCTTCCGGATGGACGACGAAGCTGTTCATCGCGCCGTCGGCGGTGGCGATGTCGACATCGCGTTCGATCATGTGAAGCCTCCTTCTCTTCGGCGGCGAGCCGGGGCTCAGGTCGTGGCCGCGGCACGCTTGGCGAGCAGCGCGTTGCCCGACCGCGACACGGGCTTTCTGCCCAGCACGCCCGAGATGAACGCCGCCGCGTCGACGACGCCGTCGATCGACACGCCGGTCTCGATGCCGAGCCCGTCGAGCAGGAACAGCACGTCCTCGGTGGCGACGTTGCCGGTCGCGCCCTTGGCGTACGGACAGCCGCCGAGGCCGGCGACGCTGGCGTCGAAGGTCGAGATGCCGACCTCGAGGCTGGCGTAGACGTTGCCGATCGCCTGCGCGTAGGTGTCGTGGAAGTGGCCGCTGACCTCGGCCACCGGGTAGTGCTTCAGCGCTCGCTCCATCCCCGCCTGGACCTTCTTCGGCGTGCCGACGCCGATGGTGTCGGCGATGCCGCAGTGGTCGACACCGACCGACTTCATCAGCCTGACGACGCGCTCGACCTCGTCGGCGCTGACGTCGCCCTGGTACGGACAGCCGAACGCGACCGAGACCGCGCCGCGCACCTTCACGCCCTGCGCATGCGCCGCGGCGACGACCGGCGCGAAGCGCTCGAAGCTCTCGGCGATCGAGCAGTTGATGTTCTTCTGGCTGAAGGCTTCGGTCGCGGCGGCGAAGACGACGATCTCGTCGGGCCAGTCGGCGCGCGGCGCCGAGAGCGCTGCGTCGAGGCCCTTCATGTTGGGGATCAGCACCGAATAGCGCACGCCCGGCTGGCGACGGATGCCGGCCATCACGGCGGCGTTGTCGCCCATCTGCGGCACCCACTTCGGACTGACGTAGCTCGTGACCTCGATCTCGCGCAGGCCTGCCGCCTGCAGGCGATGGACCAGCTCGATCTTGACCGCGGCGTCGACGTTCTGCTTCTCGTTCTGCAGCCCGTCGCGCGGGCCGACGTCGACGAGGGTGACACGGGACGGCATCATGACCAGGACCTCCGGTTCGGCGCATCGAGCGCGGCCGACGACAGGCCGCCGCGCATCCGCTTGAGCAGGCGCGCGAGGAAGCGCCACAGCACCCACAGGATCACGAGCGAGACGACGGTGATCACGGCGAGCACCACGAGCGAGATCACCGGATGCGCCCACGACAGCCAGAGCATCGCCGGCACGGCGCCGTCGCCGAGCAGCGAGAGCGCGATGTTCGAGAACGGCTCGGGCGACGTGTTGGCCGAGGCCCGCGTCGTCATCTTCGCGGCGTGGCTGGTCGCGGCGAGCGTGCCGCCCATCAGCGCCGCCGCCGTGACCCAGCTCGCCTGGTCGCCGCCGAACACCGCGCCCGCGAGCGCGGCGCCGGCGGGGATGCGCACGAAGGTGTGGATGGCGTCCCAGACGCTGTCGAGGCCCGGGATCTTGTCGACGAAGAACTCGAGGAAGAGCATCACCCCGGCGGCGCCGAGCACGACCGGATGGGCGAGGACGTGCAGGTCGCCGGGCAGCGTCACCCAGCCGAGCCAGCCCGCCATGCCGGTGAGGAAGACGACGGCGTAGAGGCGCAGGCCGCTGGCCCAGCCGAGCGCGGCGGCGATGGCGACGAGCTGGGTGAGGTCGAGGTTCACGGCTGCACCCATCGGGGCCTGCGCTTCTCGAGGAAGCTCCTGATGCCTTCCTGGCCCTCGGCGCTGGCGCGGATGTCGGCGATGCGGCGCGCCGTCTCGCTGCGCAGCTCGGCCGTGATCTCGCGGCCGGCGACGTCGTTCACCAGCTTCTTGCAGGCGATCGTCGCCAACGGGCCGTTGGCGACGATGGCGGCGACGATCTCGTCGACCTTGGCGTCGAGCGCGTCGGTGGTGACGACCTCGTGGACGAAGCCGCAGCCCTTCGCCGCGGCCGCGTCGAAGCGCTCGGCGGTGACGAACCAGCGCCGCGCCGCCTGCTCGCCCATCGCGCGCACGACGTAGGGGCTGATCGTTGCCGGCAACAGGCCGAGCTTCGCTTCGCTGAGGCAGAAGGTCGCGGTGTCGACGGCGATGCGGATGTCGCACACCGCCGCGATGCCGAGGCCGCCGGCATAGCAGTCGCCGTGGATGCGGGCGACGACCGGCACCGGGCAGCTGAACATCGCCCAGAGCATCGCGGCGAGCTTCTCCGCGTCGGCGCGGTTCTGCTCCCAGGTGTAGCCGCCCACCTCGCGCATGAAGGCGAGATCGGCGCCGGCGCAGAACGCCTTGCCGCTGCCGCCGACGACGACGGCACGGACGCGCCCCGACTCGGCGTCGGCGGCGATCGCGGCGAAGGCAGCAGCGAGGTCGCGGATGACGGTGCCATTGAGAGCGTTGCGCACGTCGGGGCGGTCGAGCCAGACGAGCGCGACCGCGCCGACGCGCTCGAACCGGATCGGGCTCGTCGCATCGTTCGTGGGGGAATCGGGCGTCAAGCTGCCGCCCTCAGGCTGTCGTGTTGAAGCATCCATACGAGGTCGATTTCGGGGCAAGGGTAGCCCATCGCGGTGATCGCGGCCGTGACCTGCCCGCGATGATGGGTCCCGTGGTTGAAGACGTGGCCGAGGGTCGGCGCGAAGGGTAGCGACTGGGCGATGCTCTTGGTGGTCATGTAGTCGAGCGTGCTGTCGAACCGCGCAGCGTCGAACGACTCGATCAGCGCCGACCAGCGGCCGGCCGCGTCGATCAGCCGGTCGCGCAGCGCGACGCGGTCGCTCTCGACCTCCCCGTTCAGCGCGACGCTGTTCGAGACGCCTTCGGCGAAGCGCGGAAACCAGACGCGGTGCTCGGCGAGCAGCAGGTGGTTGCAGGTGCCGTGCACGCTCTTGAAGAACAGGCCCGCGTCGCGCCGGTAGGCGGTGTCGCTGAGCGCGTCGATGTGCTCGAAGAGACGCCGCGTCGCCCAGACGTTGTAGCGGGCCAGGGTCAGGAAGTACTCGCGCATCGCGCCACCTGTCTCAATAGCGCTTGGCGACTTCATCGAGCATCACCTCCGTCGCGCCGCCGCCGATCGCGAGCACGCGCGCGTCGCGCCAGAGCCGCTCGATGACCGTGCCGCGCATGTAGCCCATGCCGCCGTGCAGCTGCTGGCAGCCCGAGACGACCTCGTTGACGAGCTCGCCGGTGAGCGCCTTCAGCATCGAGACCTCCTGGACGACGTCGTGGCCTTGCGTCACGCGCCAGGCGCAGTGATACATGAACGATCGCGCGGCGCGCACCTTGGCGTCGAGCATCGCGATCTTCTGGCGCACGACCTGCTTGTCGAAGAGCGGGCCGCCGAAGGCCTGGCGGTCGCGCACGTGATCGAGCGTGACGCGCAGCGCCTGCACGCAGTGGCCGATCGCCATCGCGCCGAGGGCGATGCGCTCTGTCTGGAAGTTCTTCATCACCGAATAGAAGCCGCGGTTCTCCTCGCCGAGCAGGTTGCCGGCGGGAATGCGGACGTTGTCGAAGACGAGCTCGGCGGTGTCCGACGACAGCCAGCCGCTCTTGTCGAGCCGGCGCCCGACCGTGAATCCCGGCGTGCCCTTCTCGACGACGAACATCGACATCGCGTGCCGCGCCGGGCCGGTCTTGGCAGCGACGAAATACACGTCGGCATAGACGCCATTGGTGATGAAGAGCTTGGTGCCGTTCAGGATCCACTCGGCGCCGTCGGCCGAGCGGGTCGCCGACGTGCGGATGCCGGCGACGTCGGAGCCGGCGCCCGGCTCGCTGATCGCGACCGCAGTGATCGTGCGACCCGAGGTCACGCCGGGCATGTACTTCGCCTTCTGTGCGGCGCTGCCGGCGTGGTGCAGGTGCGGGCTCGCCATGTCGGTGTGGACGAGCACGGTGATGATGAAGCCGCCGAAGGTCGATTGCGACAGCGCCTCGGCGAACACCAGGTTCGTCAGCGCATCGGCCTCGGCGCCGCCGTGCTC
>JAYTHL010000239.1:0-5151 GCA_043732605.1 Rhizobacter sp.
ATCCGCGGCGCCGACCTCGCTGCCGGCGCGCACCTCGACCTCGTCGGCGGCTACACGCCAGAGACGCGCGAGGCCGACGACGACGCCATGCGCCGCGGCCGCGTCTTCGTCGACCGGCGCGAGTCCGCCTTCGACGGCGTCGGCGACATCCTGCAGCCGATCGCGAGCGGCGCGATCGGCGCGACCGACGTCCTCGGTGACCTGTACGACCTCGTCGGCGGCAGCGTCGCCGGCAGGCGCTCGCCGTCGGACATCACCGTCTTCAAGAACGCCGGCGGCGGCCACCTCGACCTGATGACGGCCGAGCTGATCGTCGCGCGCCTCGCGGCCGAGCGCTGAACGCCGCCGTCGCGCGATACTGTCGCAGCGACATCGACAGGGATCGTCGCATCGAGGTCACACGGTCATGGCACTGAAGTCGGTTCTCCTGCTGCGCGGCGGCCTCAACGTCCTGTTCGGCGTGTTCCTGCTCGCGGCGACGCAGTCGCAGGGGCTGCGCGGCTTCGGCCGTGGCGGCGTCTACGCGCTGGCCGACGGCGCGGCCGGCCTCCTGCTCGCGCTCGCGCTGTTCCCGCTCGGCCGCTACTGGCTGTTCGTGCTGGCCCTCGTCGACGCGCTCGCGCGCGTGCTGCTCGGCCTGCTGATCCTGAACAACCCCGGCCTGCAGACCACCGGCCTCGGCGGCGCGTTCTTGGTCACCGTCGTGATCGCGGTCTGCATCATGCTCGGCGTCGCAGGACTCGTCGCCGGCGTCTTCGCCAGCCGTCGCAACCTCGAGCTGCCGAACGCGCGGGTGCCGATCGCGCCGATCGTGATCATGAGCATCGCGACCCTCGCGCTCGGGCTCGGCCTGGCACTCGGCTTCCTCGACGACACGCGGCGTCTGCTGCTCGCCGGCTACGCGATCGTCTTCGGCGCGAGCCTGTGCTGGGGCGCGCTGAGCCTGCGTTCTACTGCGGCCGCCTAGTCGCCGAAGATGAACGTCGGTGCGTTCATCGGCACGTGAGCGAGCGTCAACCTCCGCCCGCCAGCTCCCGCTCCAGCACCTTCGGGTTCTCGCGCCAGCGCTCGACCCATTCCTGCGCGACGTCGCCCGGGTACACGTCCTCGATTCCGTCCTTCAGCGCCTTGACGATCGCGCTCGCGAGTGCCGCGGGCGCGACCTTGGGCGGAGGCAGGTTCTGGTTCCACTCGTCGTCGATGGGGCCGGGGAACACGTTGACCACGCGGATGCCCGACGGGCGCATCTCGGCGCGCAGGCACTGCGCGAGCGAGTACGCCGCCGCCTTCGACGCCGAGAACGTGCCGTGCGGCGGATAGTTCGAGAGCGCGTAGACCGAGAGCAGATTGACCCAGGCCGCGGCGTGCGTCGTGCCGTCGGCCGAGCGCGCCTTCAGCGCCGGCCCGAGCTCCTGCGCGAGGCGCAGCAGGCCGAAGTAGTTGATGTCCATCTCGGCCCTGGCCGCGTCGGTGCCGCGCCGCGCCGCGATGCCGAAGGCGCGATGCACTTCGGCGTTGTTGACGACGATGTCGACCTTGCCGCCGATCTCGCCCGCCAGCTCCGTGACGGATCGGCCGTCGGTGAGGTCGAGCGGCACGAGCGTCACCTGCGGCAGCGCCGCGATGTCGTCGAGGCCCGGCAGCTTCTTCCACGGCTCGGCGTGGCCGACCCAGACGATCTCGGCGCCCGCCTTCACCAGCGCCTTGACGAGCGCCTGGCCGACTTCGGTCTTGCCGTCGGTGACGAGGATCTTGCGGAACTTGGGGTCGCTGGTCATCTCGCGCAGCATCGTGTCGTCGGCCATGTGCTCTGTCTCCTCGGGAGGGAATCCGATCAGCACGGCGGTGCCGGCGCGATCGAGGCGCGCGCCGACGTGGACGCGCACCGTGGATGTCGATGGCGACGCGACGTCGCCGTGCAGGTGCGCGATCACCGTCGGTCCGACATTGAGGCGGATGAGGCCGAGCCGCCACGGCAACCGCTCGCGGTAGAACGGATCGTTGCTGTGGTGGAGCACGGTCTCGCTCAGCAGCTCGCCTGCTCCGCTTTGCGCCGCCCACCTCAATTGCGACGACAGGCAGCGATGACAGGCGTCGCGCGGCGGGTACTGGACCGCCTGGCAGCGCTGGCACACCTGCAGCTCGAAGCGTCCCTCGGCCGCAGCCGCCGTCATGCCGAGCGCGGTGCGGCCGCGCGCCCACGGCGGCAGGTTCATCTGCCGCGTGCGCAACACCGGGTTCTTCTTGCGCGGCTTCATCACGGGCATGGTCATGACGACGTCCCCAGGATCACGGCGCCGGTGCACAGGCATCGGTCGTAGGTGACCATGCCGAAGCCCGACACGAGACCGAGAGACGCATCCTTCACCGCACGTTCGCCCGCCTCGCCGGTGAGCTGCCGGATCGCCTCGGTCATGCCGAGGAAGCCGCCTGCGCATCCCGCCTGGCCGGCCGAGAGCTGGCCGCCGCTCGTGTTGTTGGGGAAGTCGCCGTCGTGCGTCAGCGTCTTCGCGCGGATGAATGCCGGGCCCTCGCCCTTCTCGCAGAAGCCGAGGTCCTCGAACTGCAGCGCGACGACGACCGGATAGTCGTCGTAGGTCTGGACGAAGTCGATCCCCTCGGGGCCGACTCCCGCCTGCGCGTAGAGCTCGTCGCGGTCGACGCGCCAGCCCCCGCGCACCAGCACCGGATCGTCGGCGTACGCGTTGTGGCGCTCGATCGCGCCGCGGACGACAACGTGGGCGAGCCCTTCGTCGCGCGCGCGCTCCGTGCTCATCACGAGGAAGGCCTCGGCGCCGGCGCAGGGCATGACGCAGTCGAAGAGATGGATCGGATCGGAGATCGGCCGCGCGCCCATGTATTGCCCGAGCGTGAGCGGCACCTTGAAGAGCGCGTTCGGATTCTTGAGCGCGTTGGCACGCTGGGCGACGGCGATGCGGCCGAAGTCCTCGCGCGTCGCGCCGAAGGTGCGCATGTAGTGCGCGGTGATGAATGCGAACACCGAGTTCGGCCCGCCCGAGCCATAGGGATAGCTCGCGTCGCGCGCGAAGCTCGAGAAGCCGCCGAGCATCTGCCGGAACGACTCGACGTGGTTGGCGTCGGCCGCGACGCACGCGACGACGTCGGCATCGCCCGCCTGCACCGCGCGCGCGGCGCGGCGCAGCGCCATCACGCCTGAGGCGCCTCCCGTCGGGATGTGATCCAGCCAGCGCGGGCTGAGGCCGAGGTGCTGCGTCACGCCGACCGCCGTGTCGGGCCCGAGAGAGAAGCTCGAGACCGTCAGGCCGTCGATCGCGTCCTTCGCGATGCCCGAACGCTCGACCAGCGCTTCCATCGCCTTGCCGATGAACCAGTGCGCGCCGTGCGTCGAGTAGCGCGCATACGGCACGGTCACCGGCACGGCGACGGCGACGGCGTCGTACGAGGCGCGCCCGGCCCGGCGTGCGGTCATTGCTTCATCTTCGCGCGGCGCTTGAGCGGACGCGTATCGATGCAGTTGGGCTTGCCGGGCAAGGTGCGCGCGAGCTCCTTCAGGTCGCCGCGCTGGATCTTCTGCGAGACGGTCAGCGGCAGCGCATCGACGAAGGCGATGTAGCCCGGCGCCTTGAAGTAGGCGAGCCGCTCGAGCGCGTGGGTCACGATGCTGGTCGCGACGCTGTCGGGCGTCGGCGCATGGCTCGAGCGGCGCAGCACGATGCAGGCGAGGACCTCGTCGCCGCGCACCGGATCGGGCGTCGCCGCGACCGCGCTCTGTGCCACGGCCGGATGCAGGTTGAGCACGCTCTCGACCTCGATCGCCGAGATGTTCTCGCCACTGCGCCGGATCACGTTCTTCCTGCGGTCGACGAAGTGGAAGTCGCCGTCGTGCGTGCGCCGCACCACGTCGCCGGTGTGGAACCAGCCGCCGGCCCAGGCCTGCTCGGTCGCCTCCTCGTCCTTCAGGTAGCCGAGGAAGAAATCGCGCCGCGGCTCGGAACCGGCGGCGCGCACGAGGAGCTCGCCGGGCTGCTCGGCGACGACGTCGATGCCCTTCTCGCTCACGACGCGCGTCTCGACGAACGACTCGGCCCGGCCGAAGCAGCTCGTGCCGACCCAGCGCGGCTCGCGGTTGGCCATGATGCAGGCCGCCGCACCGGTCTCGGTCATGGCCCAGGCCTCGAGCAACGGGAAGCCGAAGCGCTCTTCGAAGGCGGCGTGGTGGCGCTTGTCGACGCCGGCGCCGAAGCCGAAACGCACGGCGTGCTGCGCATCGGTCGGGCTCGCCCGCGCGGACAGCAGCATCGCCGGCATCACGCCGAGGTAGTGTGCGATCGTCGCCTCGCTGTCGCGCACGCTCTGCCACCAGGTCGCGGGATGGAAACGGTCGAGCTGGACGATGCAGCCGCCCGAGAGGATCGCGGCCATCGACGAGAACGCGAGCGCGTTCATGTGGCTGAGCGGCAGCGGCGTGATGAAGCGCTCGACGTTCGGCCGCACCTCGGCGAGATCGCCGAGGCCAAGGTACCACTCGCCGGCGCGCAAGAAGTAGCCGTTGGTGAGCCTGCAGCCCTTCGGCCGGCCGGTCGTGCCCGAGGTGTAGAGCAAGGCGCACTCGCTCTCGCGGCCGACCTTGTCGCGCGCCGCGCGCGCCGGACGACGCGCCGCCGGGACGCGGCCCCCGGCCTCGGGGCGGATCGTCTCCAGCTCGGCGTTCACCTCGCTCGCGGCCGAGCGCAACCCGCCTTCGTAGCCGGGCTGCACGACCGCGAGGCCGATCTCGCTGTGCGCGATCAGGTAGCCGAGCTCGGCGCTCTTCAGGTCGGCGTGGATCGGCACGATGCTGATGCCGAGGGCGTTGAGCGCGAGCCAGTGGGTGAAGAACGCCGGCCGGTTCTCGAGCAGCAGGCCGACGCGGTGGCCGTGGCCGTAGCCGGCCTGCGCGTAGAGCGCGCGCAGCCGCTCGACCTCGCCGGCGACCTCGCGCCAGCTGCGCGCGCCGGCGTCGATGCCGTAGGCCCCGGCGGTCACCGGCTCGATGCACAGGAATTCGGCGTCGCCACGGCGGCGGGCGATGCGGGTGAAGGCGTCGTAGACGGTGTCCATGCGGAAGGTCAGATGAAGAGCTGGACGGCGGGCAGGGCCGCGTCGGGATTGAGGAGGTCGACGCGCTTC
>JAYTHL010000240.1:0-5140 GCA_043732605.1 Rhizobacter sp.
GTCAAGGGCCAGCTCGCGCTCAAGACCAATCCGACCGCCGCCGACTTCACGGCCGCGCTGGCGGCGGCCAACGATCTCATCAAGTCGGTCTACAGCGTCTCGACCGTCGTCGACGCGCTCCAGCCCTCGTTCAACAAGGCCGACGCCACCGCCAAGCCCGATGCGTACAAGATCGGCGCCCTGCTCGGCGCCTACTCGCAGCTGATCGCCGACTACGTCGCGCGCTGCGGCGGCGATCGCCACGAGGTCCTGAGGGCCTTGCTCAAGGACATCGGCGACAAGGTGTTCGACGGCAAGGCGGTCGGTGCGAACGGCGTGGTCACCGCGGTGCAATACACGTGCGGCGGCGGCGCAGTGAATCTGCCGATCGGCGCGGGCACGGCCGATGTCGTCACGGCGCTCGGCGAGTTCGCGACGACCACGCAAGGCCTCGCGGCCGACATCGCCGGCAACCGCGCGGTGCTCGACGTCGTGAAGGCGACCCTGGTGGGCGGCGCCGCGGCGCCCGCAGCGATCAAGACGCTGCCCAGCCAGGGCCTGATCGCGATCGACACGGTGCACAACGTCGGCTACGTGCCGATCTACACGCAGGATGCGTCGGGCAACGGCCAGATCGCGGTCATCAACCTCGACGTCGCCGCGACGACGCCGCTGATCAAGCTGATCTCGCTGCCGGGCACCTCGACGGCCATCGCCTCGAACTTCTTCGCCGACAACGGCCGTGTGTACGTGCTGGCCGCGAACGGCTCGCAGCTGGTCGTCCACGTCATCAAGTCCTCGGACAACACCGTCGAGTTCAGCGTCCCCGCGACCGGCCTCAGCTTCTCGGGATCGTTCGGCGGCGTCATCGTCGACGGCCCGCGCAAGCACGTCGTCGTGGCCGGCACGAGCACCATCGGGCTGCTCGACATCTCCACGGCCACGCCGACCTGGAGCCAGACGTCGGTCATCAACATCCCGGGCACCGACTCGTTCTCGCTCAACTCCGACACCGGCCTGATCTTCATCTCGTCCGACGGCAGCAAGGTCACGATCGATTCGACCCAGACGCCGATGACGCAGAAGACCTACATCGACAACATGGGCACGACCGACGGCGTCGCCTTCGACACGCTGACCGGCCTGATGATCATCACGCCGGAGTTCGAGGACATCGCCTACGTGATCAACATGGCCGAGTTCGTCTCGACCGCAGCGACGGTGCCGCAGCACTTCCTGGTGCAAGGCACGGGGGCGACGACGGCGCCGGTCGGCGAAGGCCCTGGCGGCCAGGTCGCGGTCAACGTGCTGACGCACCAGGCCCTCGTCGCCGACGAGTTCGGTCACAACCTGCGCCTGGTGCAGATGCCGACGGCACCGATCACCGGCCCGGCGACAGCGACCAACGCGTTCACCATCGCGGGCACGGTGCTGCCGAAGCCGCTGGTCAACGGCACGGCGACCCAGCTCGGCATGCGCGGCGACCCGAACTCGGTGACGATGGACCCGGCGCGCAACTACGCCTACGTCCTGGCCGATACGCAGGCGAGCTTCCACGGCTTCAACGTCAACTACCCGCTGTTCCTGATCCGCGTCGATCTGAGCGGTGCGACGAAGGGCGCGGCCTGGACGCCGAGCATGCAGGCGATCCGGATGCCCTGATCGGGCAGAGCACCAGACGCCAGCGGGCCGGGCGTCGTTCACGGGAGACCGTCGAGCGATGCCCGGCCCGCCGGCGTTTCGGCGGCCCGGACGCGCTCTCAGACCCGCGCGATCGGCGTCAGCGCGTCGAACTCGGGATCGCGCTTGGCCTTCCAGCCGGCGATTGCGCGTGCCATCTCGTCGCGGTCGAAGATCGCGCTCTGCAGCAGCGTCATCTGGCGCAGCGCCGAGTCGGTCGAGTGATCACGTGCGTGGTTGAGGGCGAGCTTGCTGCCGGCGATCGCGAGCGGCGACTTCGTGGCGATCGTGCGCGCCAGCGCGAGAGCGCGATCGAGGAGCGAGGCGGCATCCGGCAGCACCGCGTTGACGAGCCCGACCGCGAGCGCACGCTCGGCGCCGAGCCGTTCGCCGGTGTAGGCCATCTCGCGGGCGACGCCTTGCGGCACGATCTTCGGCAGGCGCTGCAGCACCCCGAGGTCGGCTGCCATGCCGATCGAAATCTCCTGGACCGTGAAGAAGGCATCGGCGCTGCACAGGCGGATATCGCAAGCGGTCGCGAGGTCGAGCGCGCCGCCGATGCAGCCGCCCTGGATCGCGCAGATCACCGGGAAGCGCGCCTCGTCGATCGCCGTGAAGCAATCCATCAGCTTCCTGAGCGAGGTCTGGAAGCTCAGCCGGTCGCGTGCACTGTCCGTCGTGAGGGCGAGGTCGTCGCCGGCGAAGACCTCGAGCGACATGCCGGCCGAGAAGTGCTTGCCTGTCGACGAGATCACGAGCGCGCGCGTCGCTCCGGCGTCGTCGAGCCCGCGCACGGCGTCGCGGAGCGCCGGGAAGAACGCCGGCGCCATCGTGTTCATCCGCTCCGGGCGGTTGAGCTGGAGGTGGCCGATGCCTTTCTCGTGCGAGAGTGCGAAGAAATCGTTGTTCATGGCGTGAGGTGGATTCGATGAGCCGGACGATTCGGACCCGCGACGGCCTCGACCTGTTCGAGCAGGACTGGCCGTCCGACAGGGCCAGGGGAACGATTGTCATCGTCCACGGGCTGGGCGAGCACGTCGGCCGTTACGCCCACGTCGCCGCGAGCCTGAATGCGAACGGCTGGGGCGTCGTCGGCTACGACCAGCGCGGCCATGGGCGCAGTCCCGGCGCTCGCGGGCGGCTCGCGCGCGACGACGACCTGCTCGCCGATCTCGCGACCGTCATCGACGCCGTTCGCCGCGACGTCGACGGACCGCTCGTGCTGCTCGGGCACAGCCTCGGCGGTCTCGTCGCGGCGCGCTTCGTCGCCGGCGGCATCGAGTCGCCGACGCCGCATTGGCATCGACCCGTCGATGCGCTCGCGCTGTCGTCGCCCGCGCTTGCCATTCCGATGACGGCGCTGCAGCGCGGGCTGCTCGCCGCGCTCGGGCCGCTCGCGCCCGATCTGGCCGTGGGCAACGGGATCGCGCCCGCGTCGGTGTCGCGCAGCGACGCGACCGTGTCCGCTTACGCGGACGATCCGCTCGTCCACGACCGCGTGACGGCGCGGCTGACGCGATTCATCGTCGACGCCGGCCGGGCTGTGCGCGCGCTCGCGCCGCGCTGGCGCGTGCCGACGCTCCTGCTCTACGCCGGCGGCGACCGCTGCGTGCTGCCGTCGGCCAGCGCCTCGTTCGCCGCGGCGGCGCCGCTGGGCATCGTCACGGCGCGCGAATTCCCCGCCCTGTTCCACGAGATCTTCAACGAACCCGAGCAGGCCGAAGTGTTATCGGTGCTGGTCGCGTGGCTCGATACACTGTCTTTTTCGCCGTCGACGAGGAGCCCGCGATGAACGCACGCGACCCGCTGCAACCGATCCAGAAGGACGAAGCCGAAGCCCTCGGCCGCTATGCCGATCGCGTCTGGGACGACGAGATCGTGCCGCAGATCACCCGCTATATCGAGGTGCCCGCGAAGAGCCCGATGTTCGACACCGAATGGCAGCAGCACGGCTTCATCGATCACGTCGTGTGCGATGCGGCGGCTTGGGTCGAGCGACAGCAGGTGGCCGGCCTGAAGCTCGAGGTGATCCGCCTCGCAGGCCGCACGCCGGTCATCTTCTTCGAGGTCCCGGCCACCAAGCCCGGCGGCAACGCTGCCGATGCTGAAACGATCTGCCTCTACGGCCACCTCGACAAGCAACCCGAATTCAGCGGCTGGAAGAACGGCTTCGGCCCCTGGACGCCACGCTACGAGAACGGCCTGCTCTACGGCCGCGGCGGCGCCGACGACGGCTACGCGATCTACGCGGCCGTCACGGCGATCAAGGCGCTCGATCTGCAGGGCATCGCCCGGCCGCGTTGCGTCGGCCTGATCGAGACCTGCGAGGAAAGCGGCTCGCCCGACCTGCCCGTGTACGTCGATGCGCTGCGCGAGCGGCTCGGCCAGATCGGCCTCGTCGTCTGCCTCGACAGCGGCGCCGGCAACTACGACCAGCTCTGGCTGACCACGAGCTTGCGCGGCAACGTCACGGGCACGCTGAAGGTCGAGATCCTGACCGAAGGCGTGCACTCGGGCGACGCCAGCGGCCTGGTGCCGTCGAGCTTTCGGATCCTGCGCCAGGTGCTCGATCGCCTCGAGGATTCGAAGACCGGCCGCCTGCTGCCGGAGAGCCTGCACTGCGCGATCCCGCCCGAACGCTTCGAGCAGGCCAAGGCGACGGCTCAGATCCTAGGCGACGAGGTCTGGAAGCGCTTCCCGTGGGCCTGCGGCGCTGACGGTGGTGCGACGCTGCCGACGACGACCGATCCGGTCGAGGCGCTCGTCAACCGCACCTGGAAGCCGACCCTCTCGGTCACCGGCGTCGACGGCATGCCGGCGCTCAAGGACGCGGGCAACGTGATGCGTCCGTACACCGCGTTCAAGCTGAGCCTGCGCACGCCGCCGCTCGTCGATGGCAACGTCGCCGCGCAGACGCTGAAGGCGCTGCTCGAAGACAACGCACCCTACAACGCCAAGGTCACGTTCCACACCGACAGCCGCCCGGGTGCGGAAGACGTCGCCACCGGGGCGACCGGCTGGAACGCGCCGGCGCTGTCGCCGTGGCTCGACGACGCGCTGCATGCGGCGTCGCGCGCGCAGTTCGGCGCACCCTGCGGCTACATCGGCCAGGGCGGCACGATCCCGCTCATGTCGATGCTGCAGCAGAGCTTCCCGAAGGCGCAGATGATGGTCTGCGGCGTGCTCGGCCCGAAGAGCAACGCGCACGGGCCGAACGAATTCCTGCACGTGCCGTATGGCAAGAAGCTCACGGCGGCGGTGGCACAGGTGATGGCGGCGTGCGCTTGAACGGCACCATCGCAGGATGAACCTGATTCACGGCCGCCGCTCGCTGCTGCTCGCATCCCTCGCCGGCATGGCCGACATTGCCAACGCCCAATCGCCGGTGCGGCGCATGCCGGTGATCTTCATCGGCCACGGCAGCCCGATGAATGCGGTCAGCGACAACCCGTTCACGCGGGCTCTGCAAGCCTGGGGCGCG
>JAYTHL010000241.1:0-5119 GCA_043732605.1 Rhizobacter sp.
CGCGCCGACCTCGGAGAAGGACACCGAGCTCCATTCCGGCTACCGCGCCGACATCGACGGCCTGCGCGCCTTCGCCGTCCTCTCGGTCGTCTGGTTCCACGCGTTCCCGAACTACGGCCGCGGCGGCTTTGTCGGCGTCGACGTCTTCTTCGTGATTTCCGGCTTCCTGATCTCGACCATCGTCTTCGAGGGCGTGCTCGACGGCCGCTTCAGCTACCTCGACTTCTATCGCAGGCGCGTGCGCCGGATCTTCCCGGCGCTGATCCTGATCCTGATCGCCTGTCTGGTGTTCGCCTCGACGGTCGCGTTCCCGAAGGACGCGCGGCTGATCGGCATGCACGTGATCGGCGGCGTCGGCTTCGCTTCCAACTTCGTGCTCTGGAGCGAGTCGGGCTACTTCGACTGGGGCGCCGAGCTGAAGCCGCTCCTGCACCTCTGGTCGCTCAGCGTCGAGGAGCAGTACTACATCTTCTGGCCCGTGCTCGCGGCGTTCCTGCTGAAGAAGGGACGCTGGTTCCTCGCGGTGACGGTGCTGCTCTTCGTCGGCTCGTTCATTGCCGACGTGGTCCTCGTGCGCACCGATCCGACCGCCGCCTTCTACCTGCCCGCGACGCGGATCTGGGAGCTGCTCATCGGCTCCGGGCTGGCCTACGTGACGCTGCATCGCGGCAGCCTGCCGGCGTTTCTCGCGCCGGCGCCCGCGGGCGGCGGCGTCGATGCCGCGCTGGCGGCGCGACGGCGCGGCCTGGAGCAGATCCTCTCCGCCGCGGGGGGCGTGCTGCTGCTCGCGGCCGTGCTCGTCATCACGCGCGAGGCGGCATTCCCGGGCTGGTGGGCGCTCCTGCCGACGCTCGGCGCGTTCTGCGTGATCGCGGCCGGGCCGCGCGGCTGGGTCAACCGCGTCGTCTTCTCCAACCGCGCCGCGGTCTTCGTCGGCAAGATCAGCTATCCGCTCTACCTGTGGCACTGGCCGCTGCTCGTGTTTGCGACCCTCGCCTTCGGGCAGCCGTCGCGGCCGACGCGGATCGCGGCGGTGCTTCTCGCGATGCTGTTCGCGTGGCTCACCTACGAGTACGTCGAGAAACCGATCCGCTTCGGGCGACGGGGTCGCGCGTGTGCCGACGGCGCTGGCCGGCGCGATGGTCGTGCTCGCGCTCTGCGGCGGCTTGCTGATCGCCTCCGACGGCTGGGTCCGTCGCCTGCCGCCCGAGCTGCGCACGATCGCCACGTCCGAGTTCAAATTCGACAGCGACGGCCCGGGTCGGCCTGCGCATCACTGTTTTCTCACGCCCGAAGAAGGCATCGAGGCCTTCGGCGCCAACTGCATTCCGCAGTCGCCGGCCGGCAAGCCGCGCGTCTGGATCCTGGGCGACTCGCACTCCGACTCGTTCTATCCCGGCCTCGTCGCCCTGAGCGACGGCGGGCGCCGCTTCGCGCTCGCCCAGCGCAGCGCGAGCGCCTGCCCGCCGGTGATCGGCTTCGCGATGGCCAAGCGCCCGCACTGCCGGGAGATCAACGACGAGAACCTGCGCCTGATCGCCGAGTCGCCGCCCGATGTCGTGATCCTGTCCGCCAACTGGACGCTGTACGACGGCGGCGGCTGGGAAAAGCTCGCGCCCGAAGCGCTGTCGCACACGGCGACGCTGTTGCGACAGGCGGGCGTGCGCCGGGTCGTGCTCATCGGCCCGATGCCGCGCTGGCAGATCAGCCAGCCGACGGCCTTGCTCACGCAGTGGCGCGAAACCGGCACGCTGCCAACGCGCAACGACCGCTACCTGCATCCGAGTTCGTGGCCCGCCGACGCGCTGGTCCGCAGTGCAGCCGCCGATGCCGGCGTGATCTTCGTCTCGCCGATGAGCCATCTGTGCGACACGACGGGCTGCATGCTCACGCTGCAAGCGGACGGCAAGACCTATCCCGTGGCCTGGGACGAAGCGCATCTCACCGGCCAGGCGGCCATCGCGCTGGCGCGCCAGTGGCAGGCCGAGCTGCTCGGCGACGCTGCTCCCGCCGCGGCGCGATGACTCTCCCGGATCACACGACCGCCAGCCCGGCGACGTGAGCCGCGAGCGCTTCGCCGCAGACGCGGTAGACCGGCTCGCCCGGATGAAAGCCGTCGCTCGCCATGCCCGCCGCATCGAGATCGAGCGCGAACGAGGCGTGCGTGACGTCGTCGCGCGTCGCAGCCCAGCGCGCGAGCGCGGCATCGTGACGGCGCGCATCGTCGCCCATCACGCGGCGCAAGGGCTCGGGCAGGAGCGGGAAGCGCTCCATCGGCGGCAGCGGCGCGAAGACGACGTGACGCGCAGCGCCGGAGGCGAGCAGCCAGTCGGCGAGCGCCGCGCGGTGGCCGAGGGCGCGCCGGGTCGGCACCTGGTCGATGACGTCGTTGACGCCGGTGATGACGACGGCGACGTCGGCCTCGGCCAGCGCCGCCGCGACGAGCAGCGCGTGGACGCCGCGCGTCGTCAAGCCGGTCTTCGCATGCAGCACCCAGCGCACCGGGCGGCCCGTCGCGCGATGGAGGGCGCGCACGAAGTGGCCGGCCGCCGCCTGATCCTGGTGGGCGACGCCGACGCCGGCGGCCGACGAATCGCCGGCGACGAGCACGCGGATCGGCACCGTGCCGTCGGCACCGAAGACGCCCTCGCGCGGTCCGGCCGCCTCGGGCAGCACCGGCGCTCGTCGCCGCGTCGCGAGCGCCTGCGCCAGGAGCAGCGGCGCGAGCGCGATCTTGAATGCGAGCGCCGCCGCCTGGCGCGTGCCGCGCGGCGCCGGCTCAGAAACGGGAAAAGTCGGGCTTGCGCTTCTCGAAGAAGGCACTGAAGGCTTCCTTGGCTTCGGGGCTCTGCAGGCGTTCGCCGAAGAGGCGACCTTCGACCCCGATGGTCTCGAGCAGCGCCGTCGATTGACCGCGCCGCATCAGCTTCTTCGTCTCCCGCACCGCGCCCGGCGGCAGCGCGTTGAAGCGCTCGGCGATGCGACGCGCGTGCTTCACGACCTCGCTCGCCGGCAGCACCGCGTTGGCCAGCCCGCACTCGACGGCATCGGCGCCGGTGAACGGATCGCCGAGCAGGAGCTTCTCGGCCGCACGCGCGTTGCCCATCAGCCGGGGCACGAGCACGCTCGACGCGAACTCGGGCACGAGGCCGAGGCTCGTGAACGGCATCGCCAGGCGCGCTTCGTCGGAGACGTAGACGAAATCGCAGTGGAACAGCATCGTCGTGCCGATGCCGATCGCCGCGCCGGTGACTGCCGCGATCACCGGCTTGTCGCAGTCCATCAGAGCCTTCATGAACGCGAACGACGGCGCTTCCTCGAGACTCGCGGGGCGCTTGACGAAGTCGTCGATGTCGTTGCCCGACGTGAAGATGCCGGGCTGGCCGGTGAGAAGGATCGCGCGGACCGCATCGTCGCCGGTCGCGGCGACGAGTGCCTCCGCGAGCTGCGTGTACATCGCGCCGGTGATCGCGTTTTTCTTCTCGGGGCGCGCGATCTCGATGGTCGCGACGCCGTTCAGGATCGCCGTCTTGATGCTCATGTCGTCTCCGGGGAAGTGGGAAGGGATCGCACGCGCTCGAGTGGCAGGACCGAGAGGGTCACGGTCGCGCGCGCGACGAGCCGTCGCTCGCCGCTCTCGAGCTCGTCCTCGATCGATGATTCGGCGAAGCTCACCCGGCGGCCCGGCTTGACGACCTGGGCGCGACAGACGAGGCGCTTCGCGACGATGCCTCGCAGCAGGCTCACGTTGAGATTGGTCGTGAGGACGAAGTCGCCGGCCTGCGCCAGCGTCATCGCCGCGCCGCCCGCCGTGTGGTCGGCGATCGTGGCGACGATGCCGGCGTGCGACACGCCGGTGTGCTGCAGATGGCGCGGGGTCATCGCGACCGAGGCCTCGCACCAGCCAGGACCGCAGTCGACGAAGCGGATGCCGTTCTCGACGAGGAAAGGCGACGCCTCGAACGCACGGACGATCGTTCCCCGGTACTCGGGGTTCGGTGCGACCGCGCCTGCGGCGCGCCCGTCTGCCATCACACGCGCTCGAAGATTCCGGCCGCGCCCTGGCCGGTGCCGACGCACATCGTCACCATGCCGTACCTGAGGTCGTGGCGACGCAGCGCGTGGATCACGGTCGCGGCGCGGATCGCGCCGGTCGCGCCGAGCGGGTGGCCGAGGGCGATCGCGCCGCCCATCGGGTTCACCTTCGCCGGGTCGAGGCCGACCGAGTTGATCACCGCCAGCGACTGCGCCGCGAAGGCTTCGTTGAGCTCGATCCAGCCGATGTCGGCGAGCGAGAGCCCCGCGTACTTGAGAGCTGCCGGGATCGCCTCGATCGGGCCGATGCCCATGATCTCGGGCGGCACGCCGCGCGCCGCGAAGCTGACGAAGCGGGCGAGCGGCTTGAGGTCGAACTGCTTGACGGCCTTCTCGCTCGCAAGGATCAGCGCACCCGCGCCGTCGCTCGTCTGCGAGCTGTTGCCTGCCGTGACGCTGCCCATGCCGGTCGCCTTGCCCTGCGGATCCTTCGGCGCCGCGAACACTGGCCGCAGCTTGGCGAGGCCTTCGAGCGAGGTGTCGGGCCGCGGGCCTTCGTCGAGCGAGACGGTGCGCGTCTTCGTGCCGGTCTGGCCGGTCGCGAGGTCAGGGAAGCGATCGACGACGTCGATCGGCGTCATCTCGTCGGTGAACTCGCCCGACTTCTGCGCCTTCAGCGCGCGCAGGTGCGATTCGAGCGCGAACGCGTCCTGCGCCTCACGCGTCACCTTCCACTGCTGCGCGACATCTCGGCCGTGATGCCCATGCCGTAGGCGATGCCGATGTTCTCGTCGCGCTCGAAGATGGCCGGGTTGAACGAGGGCTTGGTGCCGCCCATCGGCACCAGGCTCATCGACTCGGCACCACCGGCAATCAGCACATCGGCCTCGCCGACGCGGATGCGGTCGGCCGCCATCTGCAGCGCCGTCAGGCCGCTGGCGCAGAAGCGATTCACGGTGACCCCGCCCACCGAGTGCGGCAGCCCGGCCAGCACCATCGCGACGCGCGCCATGTTCATGCCCTGCTCGCCTTCGGGGAAGCTGCAGCCGATGATGGCGTCCTCGATCGCCTTGGGGTCGAGGCC
>JAYTHL010000242.1:0-5106 GCA_043732605.1 Rhizobacter sp.
GCCGGCCCCGGCCGACACGCTTGCCGATGTGCCTGCGGGCGAGCCGCTGCGGAGCGTCGGGTGAAGCAGGTCGAGGTCACGATCCTCGGCCAGAGCTACATCCTCGGCTGCCCCGACGGCGGCGAGAGCGCGCTGCTCGAGGCCGTCGTCGACGTCGATCGGGAGATGAGCGCGATCCGCGACGGCGGCAAGGTGAAAGCGCGCGAACGGATCGCCGTGCTGGCCGCCCTGAACCTGGCGTTCGCGCTCGCCGAGCGGCCTGCGCGGCTGCCCGACGCTCTTTCCGGCGACGGCGTCGAGCGCGCGCCGACGGTGCCCGGCGAGGTCGACATCGACGGCCTCGTGCGCCGCATCGACATGGCCCTCGGCGCCGACGGACAACTGCTTTAGTTCACAGCTTTCGCGAAGGCCGCGGAGTATGATGGTTTCGTCCGTTGCGCTCGCGTGAACTCTATATTTCCTTGAACCGATGCTCGCAAGAGCAAGGGCTTGGAACATCGCCAGGCAGGTGTGATCGTCTCGCGTCAGATGAACCCGAAACCTGGCTGACCTCGCCCACCTGAACTGCCTGGGTTCAGGAATGCGGTTCACGGGGCGTGGCGGACACCTTATCCCCTTTCTCTTCTCCGTTTGATCGGTGTCGCGATGCGCTACTGGCTGATGAAGAGCGAACCGAGCGAGTGCTCGGTCGACGATGCCGCGGCAGCGCCGCGTGCGACCGTGCCGTGGGTCGGCGTGCGCAACTTCCAGGCGCGCAACTTCATGAAGAACGACATGGCCGTCGGCGACGGCGTGCTCTTCTATCACTCGTCGTGCCCCGAGCCCGGCATCGCCGGTCTTGCCGAGGTCGCCTCGAAGCCGTCGCTCGACGAGACCCAGTTCGATCCGAAGAGCCACTACTTCGACGAGAGGTCGAGGAAGGAGGCGCCGAAGTGGTGGCACGTCGACGTCAAGGTGACGAAGAAGACGCCGCTGCTGTCGCTCGCGGCGATGCGCGCCGCGCCCGAGATCCAGTCGATGCGCGCGTTGCAGCGCGGCAATCGGCTCTCGATCACGCCGGTGAGCGAAGACGAGTGGAAAGCCGTCACCCGGATGATTGACGCGCTCGGTTGATCGACTGTTTCCCGCCCGCGCCTCTGGCACGCGTCTCGCATAGGGCCGTGTCGCAATGAGCATTGCGAGCTACATCAAGGTGATCGGCCGGGGCCGCGAAGGCGCCCGTGCGCTGACCCGTGACCAAGCGCACGATCTGATGTGCCAGGTGCTCGACGGCAGGGTCACCGATCTCGAGATCGGCGCCTTCGCGGTCGCGATGCGGATCAAGGGCGAGACCGTCGCCGAGCTCACCGGCTTCTTCGATGCAGTGCGCGAGCGCTGCATCGACATCGAGCTCGATCGTCCCGCCGTCGTCCTGCCGTCGTACAACGGCTCGCGCAAGGTTCCCAACCTCACGCCGCTGCTGGCGATGCTGCTGGCTCAGAACGAGGTGCCCGTCCTGGTGCACGGGCCGGCGCACGATCCGGCGCGCGTCACCAGCGCGGAAATCTTTCGCGACCTCGGCCTCACCTGCGCGCGCGATGCCGGCGATGTCGTCGCGGCCTGGGAGCGGCACGAGCCGGCCTTCATCTCCACCGATGCCTTGTGCCCGCCGCTGGCGCGTCTGCTCGCAGTGCGCGCCGTCATCGGCCTGCGCAATCCCGGCCACACCGTCGCCAAGCTGCTCGGCACGTTTTCCGGCGCGCCGACGATGCGCGTCGTCAACTTCACCCACCCGGAATACGGCGAGCTGCTCGCCAGGTTCCTCGAGGCGACGGGCGCGAACGCGATGCTGATGCGCGGCACCGAAGGCGAGCCCGCCGCCGATGCGCGCAGGCTGCAAAAGCTCGACGTCTTCATCGCCGGGCGCATGCGCGCCGAGCTGTCGGTGCCGGCGCAGGTAGGCGTGCTGGCCAGCGCGCCGGTCCTCCCGCCGGGCAACGATGCCTCGACGACCGCGAGCACGATCCAGGCGATCGTCAGCGGTGCCATTCCCGCGCCCGTGCCGCTGGCGACGCAGACCGCCTGCCTCCTGCGCGCGCTCGCGTCGATGCAGGCGAGCGCACAGGAAGCGCCCGCGCCGGCGCCGGCGCCGGCGCCGCAATAATTCGCGATCCCCGATGGCGCGCCGTTGCACCGGCGCCGAGCCCCACACCATGAAGCACATCGACAAGCTGAACCGGCTGAGCGAATCGCACGGTGCGCTCCAGCCCGGCAAGGGAATGGTCTCGGGCGTGATCGCGCTGTCGCTCGCCGTGCTCTGCTTCCTCGGCGTGCTCGCCTTCCACTTTCCCCAGTACCTGACGACGCCGGAGCTGCGTAAGTCCTACAACGTCGACGTGATGCGACTGCTGCTGTTCTGGTCGCTCGTGCTCTCGGGCGGCCTGGCGCTCTTCAACATCGTCATGAGCCGCTCGCGCTGGCTCGCGCTCGCGGCCTTCGTCCTGATCGGCCTGTCGCTCGCGCTCGGCGGCCACAAGGTGCCGGTCAACGACTTCGCCGACAACACGCCCTACATCGGCCTCGACTGGTTCATCCTCGACCTGCTCGGCTCGACGCTGATCTTCGTCTTCATCGAGAAGCTCTTCGCGCTGAGGAAGGACCAGCCGGTGTTCCGGCCCGAGTGGCAGTGCGACTTCCACCACTTCCTCGTCAACCACATGATCGTGGGCTTCGTCCTGCTCGCGACCAACCTGCTCGTCCACAAGCTGTTCGGCTGGGCCGCGCAGGACGGCATCCGCGCGTGGGTCGCGAACCTGCCGTTCTTCGCCGCGCTCTTCCTCATCGTGCTGGTCGCCGACCTGGTCCAGTACTGGACGCACCGCGCGTACCACGAGGTGCCGGTGCTCTGGCGCCTGCACGCGGTACACCACAGCGTCAAGAGCATGGACTGGCTCGCCGGCTCGCGCCAGCACATCCTCGAGCTCATCATCACGCGCACGCTGGTGCTGGCGCCGATCTACGTGCTCGGCTTCAGCAAGGAAGTGATCGACGCCTACATCGTCATCGTCGGCTTCCAGGCGGTGTTCAACCACGCCAACGTGAGCGTGCGGCTCGGGCCGCTGCGCCACGTCATCGTCACGCCCAACTTCCACCACTGGCACCACTCGGCCGACGCCGAAGGGATCGACCGCAACTACGCCGCCCACTTCGCCTTCATCGACTACGCCTTCGGCACCGTCCACAAGGCCGACCGCAAGTGGCCGGACTGCTACGGCGTGGTCGGCGACTACGTGCCCAACGGCTTCCTCAAGCAGCTCGCCTTTCCGTTCCGCTGGAAGGGCTGAGCCCGGCACGCTGACCTCGTGCAGTTCGACGTCGCCATCGTCGGCGCCGGCGCCGCGGGCCTGCACTGCGCGGCGATGGCCGGGCAGCTCGGCCTCTCGGTCGTGCTCATCGACCATGCCGAGAAGGTCGCCGAGAAGATCCGCATCTCGGGCGGCGGCCGCTGCAACTTCACCAACATCGACGTCGGTCCGGCGAACTTCGACTCCGCCAACCGCGACTTCTGTCGCTCGGCGCTCGCCCGCTACACGCCGCGCGACTTCATCGATCTGGTCGAGCGCCACGGCATCGCCTGGCACGAGAAGCACAAGGGCCAGCTCTTCTGCGACCGCTCGAGCGCATCGATCATCGACATGCTGCTGGCCGAGTGCGCGGCAGGCGCGGTCGAGCGATGGCAGCCGTGCAAGGTCGAGGCGGTGCGCGTTGCCGGCATGGGATTCGAGCTCGATAGCGACCGCGGCCCGATCCGCGCCCGGCGACTGGTCGTCGCCACCGGCGGTCTCTCGATCCCGAAGATCGGCGCCACCGAGTGGGGACACGTCCTGGCACGTCGGCTCGGTCATCGGCTCGTCGAGCCGAGGCCGGGTCTGGTGCCGTTGACGTGCACCGGTCCCGACTGGAGCCGGTTCGAGCACCTCGCCGGCGTCTCGCTGCCGGTCCGGATCGAGGCCGGCAGCGACACGGGTCGAGCGGTGTTCGCCGAGGACCTGCTCTTCACGCATCGCGGCCTGAGCGGTCCGGCAGGACTTCAGATCTCGACCTACTGGCGCAACGGCGAGGCACTCGCGATCGATCTCGCGCCGGACGAGGATCTGGACCGCTCGTTGACGGCCGCCAAGGCGACGCGGCGAAAGCTCGGCGCCGTTCTGGCGGACAGGCTCCCGCGACGTCTCGCCGAGGCCTGGATCACGGCAGCCGAGGGCGATCGCCCGATCGCCGAGATGCGCGATCGTGAGCTCGCCGTGCTGGCGTCGGGATTGAAGCGCTGGACAGTCGTCCCCGACGGAACCGAGGGCTTCCGCAAGGCCGAAGTCACGGCGGGCGGCGTCGACACCCGCGATCTGGACTCCCGCAGCCTGGAAAGCCGCGTCGTTCCGGGCCTGCACTTCATCGGCGAGGTCGTCGACGTCACCGGCTGGCTCGGCGGCTACAACTTCCAGTGGGCCTGGGCCAGTGCGGCCGCCTGCGCCCGCGCGCTGGGGCCGGAATTGCTCCACGGGGCGTAGCGGGCTATAATCTTCGTTTTCCCGAAACATTGCCACCCGGGGTGGCCCGCAAAGAATGACTACTGTTCGCGTCAAGGAAAACGAGCCGTTCGACGTCGCTCTTCGTCGCTTCAAGCGCACGATCGAGAAGCTCGGCCTTCTGACGGACCTGCGTGCGCGCGAGTTCTACGAAAAGCCCACGGCCGAGCGCAAGCGCAAGAAGGCCGCGGCCGTGAAGCGCCACTTCAAGCGCGTTCGCAGCATGCAGCTGCCGAAAAAGCTGTTCTGACGCCACCCGCTGGCGACGATCGAAGCCCGCGTTCGCGGGCTTCGTCGCTTCTGCCGGCCGCATAGGGGATTGCACATGAGCCTCAAGGACCGCATCACCGAAGACATGAAGAGCGCGATGCGCGCCAAGGATGCGCCGCGCCTGCTCACGATCCGCGGCCTGCTCGCGGCGCTGAAGCAGCGCGAGGTCGACGAGCGCATCGAGCTCGACGACCCGGCGGTCGTCGCCATCGTCGACAAGCTCGTCAAGCAGCGCAAGGATTCGATCGCGCAGTTCACTGCCGGCAATCGG
>JAYTHL010000243.1:0-5089 GCA_043732605.1 Rhizobacter sp.
CTCCTGCAGCAGCTCGGCCGCGCCGCGGATCGCCGAGAGCGGCCCCTTGACCTCGTGGGTCATCGTCTGGACGTAGTCGGCGACGTAGTTGCGGCCGGCGAGCGCGTCGCGCATCTCGTCGTAGGCGGCGCCGAGCGCGCCGAGAGCGCGCCGGCCGAGGCGCGGCAGGCTGAAGCTGCGCTCGGCGCGCACGTAGCGCACGTAGTCGGAGATGACGCCGAACGGCCGCACCAGCCAGACCGAGAGGATGACGACGAGCAGCAGCACGGCGACCACCGAAGTCGCGCCGAGCTCGAGTGTCTTGCGGCGCGCCGCCTCGACATACTGGCCGAAGCTCTGCACGGGCTTGCCGACGCTGACGGCGCCGATGATCTCGTTCGTGCCGCCCGGCGCGAGGTCGCGGATCGGCGCTGCGACGTACATCACCGAGCTGCGCGGATCGCCTTCGACGTCGGCCGTCGTGCGCGCGCCGTAGCGGCCGCGCAGGGCGAGATAGACGTCGTGCCAGCGCGAGTGGTCGGCGCCGAGCGCGGCCGATGCCGTCGATGCGGCGACCGGCGCCGACGCGGCCGCAGGCGCAGGCGCGGCGGCGCGCGAATCGAAGACGACCGTGCCCTCGCGATCGACGACCGTCATGCGCAGCTCGACCCGCGTCTTCTCGACGCCGTAGATGTCGGCGCTGAAGCGGCGCTCGCCGAGCGCGCGGAACACCGGCGCGAGCGCGTCGACCTGGAGCGTGCCGCCGGTCGACGCCTGCTCGACCAGCGCCGCCATCAACTGCGCGGTGTCGACGAGCGAGTCCTCGGCCGACTCGCGGTAGCGCGGGTCGATGTCGGCGAGCTGGCGGTACATCAGGAACGCGACGCCGAGCGCGTACGCGACCAGGATGCCGATGAAGATGCGGGTGCGCTTGGTCACGCCGATGCCGCCGCCCGCGGCCGACGACTCACTCCGGGATCAAGCCGGTCATGCCGGTGCGCACGGCGCGGCGGATGACGCGGTCGAGCGCGTCGACCTTCTCCTTGCCCGACAGCGCATTCCAGGCATGCTCGGCGGCACCGCCCACCTTGTCGCCGGGCAGCGCGGCCGTCGTCTCCAGGCCGTTGCGGGTCTGCACGACGCGCATCGAGGCGACGTCGATCAGGGAGATCGCGAGATAGGCATACGGCGCCAGGAATCCCTCACCGCCGGGCTTGTCGTTGTTGCGGTACATCTCGGTGTCGTTGTCGATGTAGAACCCGATGCCGCCGAGCGTGCCGGGCCGCTCCAGCAGGCCCGTCGAGATCCTGAAGTTCAGCGGGCCGCGGTGCTTCGTGACGAGGTAGAGATCGGTCGCGCCGGCCTTCGCGAGGAGGTCGTGCAGCGCGATCCGCATGTCGTGCGATTCGCTGCTTTCGGTCAGCAGCTTCTCCTGCAAGGCGAACAGGCGAGGGTCGCGGATCAGCGCGCGCAGCACCGGCGTCCCCGGCTTGGCGGCCAGGATGCGCGCCTCGACCTCGTCGGCTGCGATGCGGTCGAACACCGGATCGGCCACCGCCAGCGGCGTGCGCTCGTTCGGATTGAGGTTGGTGCCGACCTCGATCCGCCGCGTGACCACCACGAACTCGTCGCCGATGAGGGGCACGATCGCGTAGGTGCGCACCGGCGCCGAGGCCGCGGCCGATGCGGCAACCGGCTGCGCTGCCGCGGACTGCGCCGACAGCATCGCGCCCATGGCGACGACGACGGCAAGGGGAAAGCGAAGGATCGTCTCGAAGCGCATGGCAAGTCTCTGGTTCGATGGTCAGGGTGTGGCCGGGTCGGTCGGCAGGTCTTCGGCGAGCGCATAGCCGCTGCCGCGCAAGGTCCGGATCGGGTCGTGCAGGGGCGCGATCGCCTTCATCTTGGCGCGCAGCGTCTTGACGTGGGCGTCGACGGTGCGGTCCATGCTGTCGCTGTCGCCGCCCCAGACGCGGTCGAGCAGGGCTTCGCGCGTGAACACGTGGCCGGGGCGCGACGCGAGCGCCTTGAGCAGACCGAACTCGTAGCGCGACAGCTCGAGCGCGCGACCGTAGTAGCGAACCTGCATCCGGCCTTCGTCGACCTGGATCGGCCCGCCTGTGGCCGCCGGCGCAGCGGCCGCGGTTCCGGTCGCCGAGCGCTGGCTCCGGCGCAGGATCGAGCGCACCCGCGCGACCAGCTCGCGCGGCGAGAACGGCTTGGCGATGTAGTCGTCGGCACCGAGCTCGAGGCCGACGACGCGGTCGATCTCGTCGCTGCGCGCGGTGAGGAATACGACCGGCACGTCGCTCGTCTCGCGCAGCCGCTTGAAGATCTCGAAGCCGCTCGCGTCGGGCAGACCGACGTCGAGGATGACGAGCGCCGGCGCGCTCTCGCGCGCGTGCGCCAGCGCTTCCTCGCCGGTCGCGCACCACGCGGGCTCGAAGCCGTCGGTGCGCAGCGCGTACTGGATCGTGTCGGCGATGCCTGGCTCGTCCTCGACGATCAGGATCTTCGGCTTCACGCGCGCCGCACCGTCTCGGACGTCATGCCGGCAGGAATCCTTCGATCGACAGGTAGCGCTCGCCGGTGTCGTAGTTGAATCCGAGCACGGTCGCGCCGGCGGCGAGATCGGGCAGCTTTTGCGCGATCGCCGCCAGCGTCGCGCCCGACGAGATGCCGACGAGCAGGCCCTCCTCTCGCGCCGACCGACGCGCCATCTCGCGCGCGGCTTCGGCCTCGACGAGGATGACGCCGTCGAGCAGGTCGACGTGCAGGTTCTTCGGCACGAAGCCGGCGCCGATGCCCTGGATCGGATGCGGGCTCGGCTGGCCGCCGCTGATCACCGGCGATGCGCTCGGCTCGACCGCGTAGACCTTCAGCTTCGGCCACATCTTCTTCAGCACCTGAGCGCAGCCGGTGATGTGGCCTCCGGTGCCGACACCGGTGATCAACGCGTCGATGCCGCTCGGGAAATCGGCCGCGATCTCGAGCGCCGTCGTGCGCACGTGGATGTCGATGTTGGCCGGGTTGTCGAACTGCTGCGGCATCCAGGCGCCCGGCCCGCTCTTCGACAGTTCGGCGACGATCTCCTGCGCGCGCGCGATCGCGCCGTTGACGCCCTTCTCGCGCGGCGTGAGCTCGAAGCGCGCGCCGTAGGCGAGCATCAGGCGGCGCCGCTCGACGCTCATGCTGTCGGGCATCACCAGGATCACCCGGTAGCCCTTGACCGCACCGACCATCGCCAGACCGACGCCGGTATTGCCCGAGGTCGGCTCGACGATCGTCGCGCCGGGCTTCAACGCACCCGACGCTTCGGCCGCCTCGACCATCGCCACCGCGATCCGGTCCTTGATCGAGCCGCCCGGATTCGAGCGCTCGCTCTTGACGTAGACGTTGTGCGACTTGCCGAACAGCCGGTTGATGCGGATGTGAGGCGTGTTGCCGATCGTGTGCAGGACGTCGTTGGCAAGCATGGCGTTCCTGGGTCGTGGAAGGTCGTTGCGGGTCGCGGCGATTATGGTCCGGCCGAGGCGACAATTCGGCGATGCCAGCCCCTCTCCGGAACGACACCTTCCTGCGTGCCTGCCTGTCGCAGCCGACCGCGTACACGCCCGTCTGGCTGATGCGCCAGGCAGGCCGCTACCTGCCCGAATACCGCGCCACGCGCGCCCGCGCCGGCAGCTTCATGGGCCTCGCGACGAGCCCTGATTTCGCGACCGAGGTGACGCTGCAGCCTCTCGATCGTTATCCGCTCGACGCCGCCATCCTCTTCAGCGACATCCTGACCGTTCCCGATGCGATGGGCCTCGGCCTGAGCTTCGCCGAAGGCGAAGGCCCGCGCTTCGCGAGCCCGATCCGCGACGAGGCCGCGGTGGCGCGCCTCGAAGTGCCCGACATGGCCAAGCTGCGCTACGTCTTCGATGCCGTCGCCTCGATCCGGCGCGCGCTCGCCGGTCGCGTCCCGCTGATCGGCTTCGCCGGCAGCCCGTGGACGCTCGCCTGCTACATGGTCGAAGGCTCGGGCTCGGACGACTACCGCCTCGTCAAGACGATGCTCTACGCACGGCCCGACCTGCTCCACCGCATCCTGGCGATCAACGCCGAGGCGGTCGCACGCTACCTCAACGCCCAGATCGACGCCGGCGCGCAGGCGGTGATGATCTTCGACAGTTGGGGCGGCGTGCTCGCCGACGGCGCGTTCCAGGCCTTCAGCCTGGCCTACACCGAGCGCGTCGTGAAGCTGCTCAAGCGCGACGCCGACGGCCGGCGCGTGCCGCACATCGTCTTCACCAAGGGCGGCGCGCCCTGGCTCGAGCAGATCGCCGCGACCGGGGCCGACGTCGTCGGCGTCGACTGGACGGTCGATCTCGGCGCGGCGCGGCGCCGCGTCGGCGACGGCGTCGCGCTGCAGGGCAACCTCGATCCGACGGTGCTGTTCGCGGGCGAGGCGGCGATCCGGCAGGAGGCCGCGAACGTGCTGGCGAGCTTTCGGCGCGGCGATGCCGGGGGCACGCGCAACGGCCACATCTTCAACCTCGGCCACGGCATCAACCAGCACACGCCGGCCGAGAGCGTCGCGGTCCTGGTCGACGCCGTCCACGCGTTGTCGCGCACCACGCCGGCGCATGCCGGCGCCTGAGCCACGTCGACCGCGGTTGTTCGTGAAGTTTTGCGGGTGAGTGAGCACTAAGGGCTTGACTTATCCCCATGACTTGGTTCTGTCATAAAGATCACGCCTTCTGTTGCGCCGCATCATCGTGATTTTCGGCGACCTCTCCAAGTTGTTGATTTCATTGAGTTCTCGCCGATGCCGCGAAAGCGGGCAAGATGTCCGCAGGCCAATCAGAGCAAGCGTTTCGGCGTCCACGAACGGGCTTACCCACAAAGTTGTCCACAGGCACGGTGGAGAAATGCAAAAGCCTCGCCAAATCATCGACTTACCGCCAGAACGTGAATTTTCTCGCAAGAGCGACAGACACGGCTGAGGGCAGCGACGCCGCACAGGCGGAGACGATCGTTCAGGTTCTCGTCGATGCGCCGCGCCATGCCAACCTGCAGCACACGCTGAGCTATCGGAGTCAGCGTCCGCTTGCGCCCGGCACGCTCG
>JAYTHL010000244.1:0-15372 GCA_043732605.1 Rhizobacter sp.
TGGATTGCGACCATCCTCTTCACGAGCGCGGCGTTCCCGTGGTGGCTGTCGCCGATCCTGGCCGGATTGCTGTTCGCCATTCCGCTGTCGGTGCTGAGCAGCCGCGTGAAGATCGGGCGCGCGCTGAAGCGCCGGGGTCTCATGCTCACGCCCGAGGAAACGCGTGTGCCGCCGATCCTGCGTCGCGCCGAACGGCTCGCGGCCGAGGTCGGATGCCGGCCGACGAGCTTCGTGCACGCGATCGCCGAAGTCGACTCGCACGTGCGGGTCGTCGCCGGGGCACCGGATCGACAAGGTCGTGGCGGAGCGAAGGCCGCCGCCGAAGCGGCGCTCGTCGAGCGCGCACTGCGTGGCGGACCCGAGGCGCTGAGCGCGGACGAGCGACTGCGCGTCCTGTCGCATCGCGAGATCGCAGGCTGGCTGCATCGCGAGGTGCTCGGTCACCGCGCGCATCCCGACTGGTGGCGCGGCCCGCGCGGCGCAGCCATCGCTTCCGGGACGCGCGTGCCCTCGCACGCGGCCGAACTCGCGCGCGAAGCCCACCCATCCGGCGTCGCCGCTCCCGTCGTTGCCACCGAGCCGCTTTGACCGCGCCGCGACCTTTCGGTTAAGGTCGCTCGCGCCGGCCGGTCCACGGGGCCGGCCCGCTCCATGGCCGACGACATCGCTACCCTCCGCCGCATCCTGCGCACGAGCCGGACGATCGCTGTCGTGGGCTTGTCGGCGGAGTGGCACCGGCCCAGCTTCTTCGCCGCGAAGTACATGCAGGAGCACGGCTACCGGGTCATCCCGGTCAACCCACGCTACGACGAGACCCTCGGCGAGCGCTGCCACGCCAGCCTGGCGACGATCGACGTGCCGGTCGACATCGTCGACGTCTTCCGCAAAACCGAGGACGTGATGCCTATCGCCGAGCAGGCGATCGCGATCCACGCGAAGTGCCTCTGGCAACAAATCGGCGTCAAGAACGAGGCCGCCGCAGCGCTTGCGGCTGCTGCCGGCCTCGATGTCGTCATGGACCGCTGCGTGAAGATCGAGCACGCACGTCTCTTCGGCGGCCTGAGCTGGGCAGGGGTGAACACGGGTGTGATCTCCGCACGCCGACCGGTCTGACGCGCACGTCCGCAGCACGATCATGGCCGACCACCTCTTCCAGCCCGAGACCCTGGCGATCCACGCCGGCCAGATCCCGGACGCCGCGACCGGCGCGCGCGCGGTGCCGATCTACCAGACGACGAGCTTCGTCTTCGACAGCGCCGACCACGCCGCGAGCCTGTTCAACTTGCAGACTTTCGGCAACGTCTATTCGCGCCTCTCGAATCCGACCGTTGCCGTGCTCGAGGAGCGCGTCGCCGCGCTCGAGGGCGGACGCGCCGCACTGGCGTCGGCGAGCGGTATGGCCTCCGAAGCGATGGCGCTGATGACTCTGCTGTCGCAAGGTGATCACGTCGTCGCCGCAGGCGCGCTCTACGGCGGCAGCGTCAGCATGCTCGCCGTCAACCTCGCGCGCTTCGGCATCGAGACGACCTTCGTCGACGTCGCCTCGCCCGACGCCTTCGCCGCCGCGATGCGGCCGACGACACGCGCCGTCTTCGCCGAGAGCCTCGGCAACCCGAGCCTGGCCGTGCTCGACATCGCCGCCGTCGCCGATGTCGCCCATGCGCACGACGTGCCGCTGGTCGTCGACAACACCGTGCCGTCGCCGTTCCTGTGCAACCCGATCCGCTTCGGCGCCGACATCGTCGTCCATTCCGCGACCAAGTACCTCGGCGGCCACGGCACGACGCTCGCAGGCGTGATGGTCGAGAGCGGAACGTTTGCGTGGGACAACGGCAAGTTCCCCGGCATGACCGAGCCGTCGAAGGGCTACCACGGCGTGAGGTTCTTCGAGACCTTCGGCGACTTCGGCTTCACGATGCGGGCGCGCATGGAGACGCTGCGCGTCTATGGCGCGGCGCTCGCGCCGACCAGCGCGTGGCAGATCCTGCAAGGCATCGAGACCTTGCCGCTGCGCATGGAGCGCCACTGCGCCAACGCGCTCGCGGTCGCGCGCTTTCTCGCATCGCATCCGGGCGTCGGCTGGGTGAACTATCCCGGTCTGCACGAGCATCCCGATCACGCGCTGGTCGCGCGCCAGATGCGCTCGATCAACGGCGTGCCGGGCGCTTCGGGCCTGCTCGCGTTCGGCGTCAAGGGCGGGCTCGCCGCCGGCGTGCGCTTCATCGAGGCGGCGCAGTTGATGAGCCACCTCGCCAATATCGGCGACACGCGTTCGCTCGTGATCCATCCGGCGTCGACGACGCATCGCCAGCTCGACGAAGCGCAGCAGCGCGCCGCCGGCGTCGCGCCCGACATGGTCCGGCTCTCGGTCGGGCTCGAGCACGTCGACGACATCCTCTGGGACATCGACCAGGCGTTGGCGGCTGCATCGACGTAGGCCGGGGGGATCGCCCTTGAGGCCGGGTGGCGCCCGGTTGCGACGCCATCCCTGGCGCGTACCATGAGACGAGGCGAACGAGACAGTCCGTGAACGAGACAGACGCGACCATGAACATCTACGAGCAGGGGCTCGGCAAGACCGCGGCGAACTTCGTCGCCCTCACGCCCATCAGTTTCGTCGAGCGCAGCGCCGAGGTGTTCGGCGACCTCGAGGCGGTGGTCCACGGCCGGCGGCGCTACACCTGGCGCGAGACGCGCGATCGGGCGGCGCGGCTCGCCGCGGCGCTGCAGTCGCTCGGCGTCGGTCGCGGCACGACCGTCAGCGTGATGCTGCACAACACGCCCGAGATGGTCGAGGCGCACTACGCGGTGCCTGCGCTCAACGCCGTCCTCAACACGCTCAACACGCGGCTCGACGCCGCGCTCGTCGCCTGGCAGCTGAACCATTGCGAGTGCGCCGTGCTGATCACCGACCGCGAGCTCGCGCCGACGATGGCGGCGGCGTTGAAGATCCTGCGCGAGACCCACGGCAGGTCGCCCGTCGTCATCGACGTCTGCGACAGCGAGTTCGCGGGCGCCGGCGAGCGGCTCGGCGCGCACGAGTACGAAGCGCTCCTGGAATCGCAGGCGCCGCTGGTGCGCTTCGATCCGCCGTCCGACGAATGGGACGCGATCGCCGTCTCGTACACATCGGGCACGACGGGCGATCCGAAGGGCGTCGTCACGCATCACCGCGGCGCCTACCTGAACGCGATCTGCAACGCGGCGACGTGGACGATGCCGCACTACCCGCGCTATCTCTGGACGCTGCCGATGTTCCATTGCAACGGCTGGTGCTTCCCGTGGACCGTCGCCGCGCTCGGCGGCACGCACGTGTGCCTGCGCAAGATCGACGCGCAGGCGATCTTCGACGCGATCCGCAGCGAGCGTGTCGACCACTATTGCGCGGCTCCGATCGTCCACAACCTGCTGCTCGCCGCGCCCGAGGCGATGCGCGCCGGCATCACGCAGAAGGTGAGGGCGATGGTTGCAGGCGCCGCGCCGCCGGCGTCGATGATCGAAGGCATGGCGCGGATCGGCTTCGACCTCACGCACGTCTACGGCCTGACCGAGGTCTACGGTCCGGCGGCCGTCGCGGTGAAGCGCGACTCGTGGCAAGGCGAATCGCTCTCCGACCAGGCCCGGCTGAACGGCCGCCAGGGCGTGCGCTACGTGCTCGAGGAGGGCATGACGGTGATGGACCCGCAGACGATGCGCGAAGTGCCTGCTGACGGACAGACGATGGGCGAGATCATGTTCCGCGGCAACATCGTCATGAGCGGCTATCTCAAGAATCCCGGTGCGACCGCCGAGGCCTTCGCCGGCGGCTGGTTCCGCACCGGTGATCTGGCCGTGCTCGAGCCCGACCGTTACGTCAAGATCAAGGACCGCAGCAAGGACGTGATCATCTCCGGCGGCGAGAACATCAGCTCGCTCGAGGTCGAGGACGCGCTCTACCGCCACCCGGACGTCCTGGCCTGCGCCGTCGTCGCCCGGCCCGACGCGAGGTGGGGCGAGGCGCCGCTCGCGTTCGTCGAGCTGCGTGCGGGCGCAACGGTCGATGCGGCGACGCTGGTCGCGCATTGCAAGTCGCTGCTTGCCGGCTACAAGGTGCCGCGCGAGATCCGTTTCGAGTCGATTCCGAAGACCTCGACCGGGAAGATCCAGAAGTTCCAGCTGCGCGAGCGCGCCCGTTCTGCGGCGGCGATCGAACAGGACTCTTCTCGATGATTGAAATTGAAACGACCGCTGTCGTCGCCCCGTTCGTCCGCCGCGCGCGCGACCCGCGCGGCGTCGTCACCTTGACGCTCGACCGTCCGCAGTCGTTCAACGCCTTGAGCGAAGGCATGCTCGCCGCGCTGCAGGACGAGCTCGACGCGGTCGCGCGTGACGACGGCGTGCGCGTCGTCGTCATCGCCGCCGAGGGCAAGGCGTTCTGCGCCGGCCACGATCTGAAGCAGATGCGTGCCGAGCCGTCGCAGCCGTACTACGAGAAACTCTTCGCGCAGTGCGCGCAGACGATGCTCGCGATCCAGCGCCTGCCCGTACCGGTGATCGCCCGCGTGCAGGGCATCGCGACGGCCGCGGGCTGCCAGCTCGTCGCGGCCTGCGATCTGGCGGTCGCCGCGAGCGAGGCGCGCTTCGCGGTGAGCGGCGTCAACCTCGGCCTCTTCTGCTCGTCGCCGAGCGTCGCGTTGACGCGCAACCTGCAGCCGAAGGCGGCGTTCGAGATGCTCGTCACGGGCGAGTTCATCTCGGCCGGCGAGGCGAAGGCCAAAGGCCTCGTCAACCGCGTCGCGCCGGCGGACCGGCTCGACGTCGAGGTCGAGGCGCTCGTCGCCGCGATCGTCGCCAAGCCGCGCGTCGCGATCGCGCTCGGCAAGCAGCTTTTCTATCGCCAGATCGAGAGCAGCGTCGCCGTCGCCTACGAAGACGCGGGTCGCACGATGGCGGCCAACATGATGGACGCCGCCGCGCTCGAAGGCGTGCAGGCGTTCATCGACAAGCGCCCGCCCGACTGGCCGCGCTAGCGGGTTTCGCCGGGCGCCGTCGCGTCCGGTTGTCCGGACAACTTCGCCAATCCCGGATTGAGAATCGCGGGGTCATCGGGTATGGTTTTCGGCGAGGCGGCTCGAACCGTCCCGACGCTATCCAAAGGAGACCACGATGAGGAAGTTGTTCGGCGGCATCGTCGCCGTCTGCGCGCTGGCCTTCGCCGGCCAGGCCATGGCCCAGGAGAAGCTCACCGTGTGGTGGGTCAAGGGCTTCTACAAGTCGGAAGACGACGCACTCTTCGCCACGATCAAGAAGTTCGAGGCCAAGCATCCCAAGATCAAGATCGAGCTCTCGCAGTACGCGATCCAGGACATGATCCCGAAGACCGTGTCCGCGCTCGATTCGGGCAGCCCGCCCGACGTCGCCTACGCCGACGTCTACGACTTCCAGGTCACCGCCAAGTGGGCCTTCGACGGCAAGCTTGAAGACATTAGCAGCGTGATCGACCCGCTGCGCGCCAAGTTCGAGGCGACGGCCCTGTCGACCACCTTCCTCTACAACGACCAGACCAAGACGCGCGCCTACTACGCCTTCCCGATCAAGCAGCAGACGATGCACATCGAGTACTGGAAGGACATGCTCGCCGATGCTGGGTTCAAGGAGTCGGACATCCCGACGAACTGGAAGGACTACTGGAACTTCTGGTGCGACAAGGTCCAGCCCGCCTATCGGCAGAAGACCGGCACGCGCGCCTTCGGCATCGGCCAGCCGCTCGGCGTCGACTCGAGCGATTCGTTCTATTCGTTCCTGACCTTCATGGACGCGTACAACGTCAAGCTCGTCAACGACAGCGGCAAGCTCCTGGTCGACGACCCGACCGTGCGCCAGGGCCTGATCAACGCCTTGACCGACTACACCACGGTCTACACCAAGGGCTGCTCGCCGCCGTCGTCGACGAGCTGGAAGGACCCGGACAACAACGTCGCCTTCCACAACAAGACGACAGTCATGACCCACAACGCGACGATCTCGATCGCCGCCAAGTGGCTCGACGACGCGAACAACACCGCGCTGACCGACGCGCAGCGCGAAACCGCGAAGAAGAACTACTACGACCTGATCTCCACCGCCGGCTTCCCAAACAAGCCCGACGGCAGCAAGATGATCTATCGCGCAGCCATCAAGACGGGCGTCATCTTCAAGGAAGCAAAGAACAAGGCCGCGGCCAAGCAGTTCGTCTCCTTCTTCCTCGACGAGGCCAACCTCACGCCTTACGTCGAGGGCTCGCTCGGGCGCTGGTTCCCGGTCACCAAGGCGGCGCAGCAGAGCCCGTTCTGGAAGGGCGACAAGCATCGCCTCGCCGTCTACAACCAGTTCATGAACGGCACGACGACCTTTGAATTCACCAAGAACTACAAGTTCACCGTCCTCAACAACGAGAACGTCTGGGCAAAGGCGGCCAACCGGGTGCTCAACGAGAAGATTCCCGTCGACAAGGCGGTCGACGAGATGATCGCCCGTATCAAGGCGGTCGCCGGCTCGCCGGGATAGCTCCCTTCGCAGAGCGCGATGAGCGCCGTTCTCGGCACCGCCGTCGCCACGGGAAGGCCCGTGGCGCAACCCGGCTTCGACCGCTGGCGCTTCTGGGGACTGGCGATGGTCGTCCCCTACGTGATCGTCTTCCTCGTCTTCGTCCTCTATCCGATCTGCTACGGCCTCTGGCTGGCGCGCCATCCGGCCAGCTACGTCAAGCTCTTCGAAGACCCGATCTTCTTTCGCACGATCGTCAACACGATCGTCTTCATCGTCGTCGCCATCAATCTCAAGATGGTCGTGGCGCTGCTGATCTCGGGCTTCCTGATCCAGCAGCGCTGGTGGATCAAGGTCATCTCGGTGATCTTCATCCTGCCCTGGGCGGTGCCTTCGATTCCGACGATCCTGTCGGTGCGCTTCATGCTCAATCCGGAGTGGGGCGTCGTCAACCAGCTGATCTTCAAGCTGACCGGCGCCGACGGCCCGAACTGGCTCAACGACCCGACGCTCGCGCTCGGCTTCTCGATGCTCATGCACATCTGGAAGTCGCTGCCGTTCTGGACGCTGATCCTGGTGGCCGGACGGCTCGCGATCCCGGCCGAGCAGTACGAGGCCGCATCGGTCGACGGCGCCACCGGCTGGCAGAAGTTCAAGTTCATCACGTGGCCCTCGATGCGCACGCTCTACCTGACGTCGACGATCCTCTCGATGATCTGGACGCTCGGCGACTTCAACAGCGTCTACCTGCTCACCGGCGGCGGCCCGGCCGATCTCACGCACGTGCTCGCCACGCTCGGCATCCGCTACCTGCGCCTCGACCAGGTCGACCTGTCGATGGCGTCGATCGTCGTCGCCTTGCCGCTCGTGCTGCCGCTCGTCTACTTCATGATGAAGCGGCTTTCGAAGTGATGCGCTTCTCCTGGAAGTCGGTGGCGACGGAGGCGAAGCTCCTCTTGATCGGCATCCCGCTGCTGATCTGGACGCTGATCCCGATCTACCACCTGTTCCTGTTCTCGATCTCGAGCAAGGACTCTGCGACGTCCGGGCGGCTCTGGCCCAAGGAGCCGACGCTGCAGAACTTCGAGTTCGTGTTCTACGAGAAGCACTTCTACCTCGAGCACTTCTGGCTGCAGCTCGGCAACTCGACGCTGATCGCGGTCTCTGTCGCGGCGATCACGCTCTTCGTCGCGACCACGGCAGCCTTCGCCATCAGCCGCCTGAAGGTGCGCGGCGGGCGCACGGTGATGAACCTCGCGCTCTTCACCTATTTCATCCCGGCGGCGTTCCTGGCCGTGCCCATGTACAAGACCATGGGCAACTACGGCCTTCTCAACAGCCAATGGGCGCTCATCCTGGCGATGGTGACGATTGCCTCGCCGTATTGCATCTGGGTGCTCAAGCAGGCCTCCGACAAGATTCCCTGGGAGCTCGACGAGGCTGCGCGCATCGACGGCGCCTCGCCGCTTCAGCTCTTTCGGCTCGTCTACCTTCCGCTCATGCTGCCCTCGCTGGTGGCGGTCGGCACCTACGCGCTGCTCCTGGCGTGGAACGAGTACCTGTTCGCCTTCCTGCTGCTCTCGAATGACCGCAGCTTCACGCTCTCCGTCGCGCTCGGCAACTTTCTCGCCGCCGACGATTCGCCCTGGGAGCTGCTGATGGCGACCGGCCTCATCTACGCGCTGCCGCCCGCCGCGATCTACTACGCGTTCAAGCGCTACATGGTCGGCGGCCTCACGGCCGGCGCCGTGAAGAGCTGAGCGGCAGAGAGCGCCCGATGGCATCGCTGGCATTTCGCAACGTCGAGAAGAGCTTCGGCAGCGTCAAGATCATCCACGGCATCGGCTTCGACATCGCCGACGGCGAGTTCACGGTGCTCGTCGGCCCGTCGGGCTGCGGCAAGTCGACGCTGCTGCGCATGCTCGCCGGCCTCGAGGAGATCAGCGGCGGCACGATCGCGATCGACGGCCAGGTCGTCAACGACATCGAGTCGAAGGACCGCGACATCGCCATGGTGTTCCAGAGCTACGCGCTCTATCCGCACATGACGGTCGCCGACAACATGGGCTTCAGCCTGAAGCTGAGGAAGGCCGACCCGAAGCTCACCAAGGAGCGCGTCGACCACGCGGCGAAGATCCTCAACCTCGGGCCCTACCTCGAGCGCTTTCCGCGCGAGCTCTCGGGCGGCCAGCGCCAGCGCGTGGCGATGGGACGCGCGATCGTGCGCGACCCGAAGGTCTTTCTCTTCGACGAGCCGCTCTCCAATCTCGACGCCAAGCTGCGCGTCGCGATGCGCGCCGAGATCAAGGCGCTGCACCAGCGGCTCAAGACGACGACGGTCTACGTTACCCACGACCAGGTCGAGGCGATGACGATGGCCGACCGCATCGTCGTGATGCAGGAGGGCAGGATCGAGCAGATCGGCACGCCGCTCGATCTCTACGACCATCCGGCCAATCTCTTCGTCGCCCAGTTCATCGGCTCGCCGTCGATGAACGTCGTCCACGGCACGCTGCGCCGGAGCGGCCTCGACGCGTACGTCGAGGCCGACGGCGGCGTGCGCTGGCCGGTCGCTTCCGGCAGCGCTGGCGTCGGCGGGCAGACCGTCGCCTATGGCATCCGTCCCGGCGATCTCGGCGTCGGCACGGCCGGCGAACGCACGGTTGCGGCCGAGGTGATCGTCGTCGAGCCGACGGGCGCGGAGACCGAGTTGCTCGTGCGCGTCGGCCAGGCGCAGATCGTCGTCGTGCTCCACGGCCGCACGAGTGCGCATCCGGGCGAGACGATCGCCCTCGTGGTCGATACTGCCGCCGTGCATCTCTTCGATCCCGGAACGGGCGCCACGATCCTCGCCTGACGACGACAACCGGTTACGGATGACACCGTGACCGGCGCCACAGTCGGCGCGCTCCGCCGCCGACCGGCTCACCGCGACGCAGGCGCCTCTCCTACGCTGAAAGTCCTTCGTCTCGTCGCGCCACAAGGGTTGCGGAGCCGATCGGACTTGCGGACTGTGCGCCGCGCGGGAGATCGTCGTGAAGCACCTGCCCTGGATCGTCGCCGCCGGGCTCTTCGCCCTGCATCTCGGAGCCGGCGCGGTCGACTTGCCGTACGTCAGCGAGCCGTTGCGCCTCGCGACGCAGAAGGTCTCGATGGCTGCCGATCCGAAGTCGTACCGTCTGGACGCGGCGCGCCACATCTACGCGTCGTACGCCGACCGGATCTACAAGGGCCGGCTGCCTCCGCTGATCCACGCCGTCGTGGTCGTCGAGAACACGATCGATTCCAGCGGACAGATTCGCGAGGTCAAGGTCATCCGCGGTCCGTCGCATGCGCCCGACGTCACCGTGGCCGTGATGGAGATGATCAAACGCGCCGGACCGTGGCCGGCGCACAACCGTTTCGGCGGCAACGTCAAGTTCATCGAGATCTGGCTCGTCCACAAGGACGGCCGCTTCCAGCTCGACGCGCTGACCGAAGGTCAGGACTGATCGTCGGCGCGCGCCGTCACATGCTGGCGGTGAAGCCGCCGTCGACGTAGAGCACCTGACCAGTGACGAAGCTCGCTGCCGACGACGCGAGAAACACCGCGGCGCCCGCGAGCTCCTCTGGATCGGCCCAGCGTCCGGCCGGTGTGCGCTTCTCGACCCAGGCGGTGAAGTCCGGGTTGCCGGTCAGGGCCACGTTCATCTCGGTGCGGAAGAACCCGGGCGCGATCGCGTTGACCTGGATACCGTGCGGCGCGAGCTCGACGGCCAGGCCGCGCGTCAGCATCGCGATGCCGCCCTTGCTCACCTGATACGGCACGGTCGTCGGCCGCGCCAGGCTCGACGCGAGCGAGGCGATGTTGACGATCTTGCCGGCGCGCCTGGCCTGCATCGCCGGGATCACCGCGCGCGCCATGAAGAACGGCGCGTCGAGGTTGGTCGCCATCAGCCGCCGCCAGTCGGCGTCGCTGAAGTCGGCGATCGGCGCGCGGTGCTGGATGCCGGCGTTGTTGACCAGGATCTCGATCGCACCGAGCCGCGACTGCACCTCGGCGACGCCGGCTCGCACGGCATCGGCGTCGGCGACGTCGAAGGCCGCGACATCGACCTCGAGGCTTTCTTCGCGGAGCTGCTCCTGCGCTTTGGCGAGCGTGTCGCGGTTGCGGCCGTTGAGGACGACGCGCGCGCCCGCCTGCGCCAGGCCGCGTGCGATCGCGAAGCCGAGTCCCGAGCCACCGCCGGTGACGATCGCGCGCCGGCCGCCGAGATCGAACGGCGACGCCGCGCTCACGCCATCTCCGGCACGGGCGAGAGCAGGGCGCGGCCGGCGAAGTGCGCCTGCAGGTTGGCGAACGCGAGATCGGCCATCGCCTGGCGCGTCTGCCAGGTCGCGCTGCCGACGTGCGGCGTGAGGACGACGTTGTCGAGCGCGAACAGCTCCTTCGGCACGTTGGGCTCGCTCTCGAACACGTCGAGGCCGGCGCCGGCGATCTTGCCGGCGACGAGCGCGGCGACGAGCGCCTGCTCGTCGACGACGGAGCCGCGCGCGACGTTGATGAGATAGCCTTTCGGCCCGAGCGCGGCGAGCACTTCCGTGTCGATCAGCTTGCGGGTGCCCGCGCCGCCCGGCGTGATGACGACGAGAAAGTCGACCTCGGCGGCCAGCGCCGCAGCGCTCGGAAGGTACCGGTACGGCGAGTCGGCCTTCGCGCTGCGCGACGTGTAGGCGATCGTCATGCCGAAAGCCTCGGCACGCTTCGCGATCGCCAGGCCGATCCGGCCGAGGCCGACGATGCCCAGATGCGCACCGCTCATCTTGCGCGCCAGCGGCATCGGCCCCTTGAGCCACTGGCCGCTGCGCACGTAGCGGTCAGCCTCGACGAGGCGGCGCGACACGGCAAGCATGAGCGCGAGCGCGAGGTCGGCGACCTCGTCGTTGAGCACGTTCGGCGTGTGCGTCACCGAGATGCCGCGTTCCTTCGCCGCAGCGATGTCGACGCCGTCGTAGCCGACGCCGAAGACCGAGATCATCTCGAGCGCCGGCAGCTGCGCGATCAGCTCGCGCGGCACCTTCGACTCGCCGCTGGCGGAGATGGCGCGGATGCGCGGCGCCGCGGCTGCGAAGGCAGCTTGATCCTCCGTGTGCAGGCGATCGTGCACGCGGTACGCGCCGCGCAGCGCCTGCATCATGGGCGGCCAGAGGCGAGCCGCCGTGAGCACCTCGGGCGCGTCGGCGGGAGCTGTCGCGGGCTGGGAAGATGAAGCTTCGGGCATCAGAGGTCCTCGTTCACATGCCGACATAGTTGGGCCCGCCGCCGCCTTCGGGCGTGACCCAGACGATGTTCTGGGTCGGGTCCTTGATGTCGCAGGTCTTGCAGTGCACGCAGTTCTGCGCGTTGATCTGCAGCCGCTCCGTGCCGTTGTCGTTCACGAACTCGTAGACCGCCGCCGGGCAGTAGCGGCTCTCGGGTCCGGCGTACTTCGCGAGGTTGATCTGCACCGGCACGCTCGCGTCCTTCAACGTGAGGTGCGCGGGCTGGTCTTCGGCGTGATTCGTGTTGCTGACGAAGACGCTCGACAGGCGATCGAAGGTCAGCTTGCCGTCGGGCTTCGGGTAGACGATGGGCTGGCACTCGGCGGCGGGCTTGAGATAGAGGTGATCGGCCTGCTTGCGGTGCAGTGTCCAGGGCGGCGACTTGATGCCCAGACGAGGCAGCAGCCACTGCTCGATCCCGGTCATCAGCGACGCGATCAGGAAGCCCTTCTTGAACCACTGCTTGAAGTTGCGCGAGCGGTCGAGCTCGGTGCGCAACCAGCTCTTCTCGAAAGCGGCGGGATACGCCGAGAGTTCGTCGTGCTGGCGACCGGCGACGAGCGCATCGAAGGCCGCTTCGGCCGCGAGCGTGCCGGTCTTGATCGCCGCATGGCTGCCCTTGATGCGGCTCGCGTTGAGATAGCCGGCCTCGCAGCCGACGAACGCGCCGCCCGGAAACACCGTCTTCGGCAAGCTCAGGATGCCACCCGCGGTGATCGCGCGCGCACCGAAGCCAAGGCGCTTGCCGCCTTCGAGCGTCTTCCTGATCTCGGGATGCGTCTTCCAGCGCTGGAACTCCTCGAACGGGCTGAGATAGGGATTCGTGTAGTCGAGACCGACGACGAAACCGAGCTCGACCTGGCCGCCGTCGAGGTGATAGAGGAACGAGCCGCCGTAGGTCGAGGTGTCGAGCGGCCAGCCGGCCGTGTGCATCGCCAGACCTGGCTGCGCCTTCGCCGCCGGCACTTCCCACAGCTCCTTGAGGCCGATGCCGTAGCTTTGCGGATCGCGGCCTGCGTCGAGCTCGTAGCGCGCGATCAGCTGGCGGCCGAGGCTGCCGCGCGAGCCCTCGGCGAAGACCGTGTACTTCGCGTGCAGCTCCATGCCGAGCTGGAAGCTCGACGTCGGCTTGCCGTCCTTGCCGATGCCGAGGTTGCCGGTGGCGACGCCCTTGACCGAGCCGTCGTCGGCGTAGAGCACCTCGGCGGCGGGGAAGCCCGCGAAGATCTCGACGCCGAGCGCTTCGGCCTGCGTCGCCAGCCAGCGCACGACGTTGCCCAGGCTCACGATGTAGTTGCCGTGGTTCTGGAAGCAATCGGGCAGCAGCGCGTTCGGCGTCGCCGTCGCGCCGGTTTCGGTGAGGAAGAGGAAGCGGTCGGCCGTCACGGGCTGGTTGAGCGGCGCGCCCAGAGTCTTCCAGTCGGGGATCAGCTCGGTGATCGCGCGCGGATCCATGATCGCGCCCGACAGGATGTGCGCGCCGGGCTCAGAGCCCTTCTCGAGCACGACGACAGACACTTCGTGGTTGCGCTCGGCGGCGAGCTGCTTCAGGCGGATCGCGGTCGCGAGGCCGGCAGGGCCGGCGCCGACGATGACCACGTCGTATTCCATCGCTTCGCGTGGCCCGTGCTGGGCGAGGATCTCGTCTGGGGTCATGTCGTCTCGTGTGCCGGCTCGTCGTGGGCCGCGTCTAAACTCATGGACGATTCTACGGAGCGCAGGCACTGCGCGAATTCATGAGCTACCAGATCGATCTGTCGGGCCGCGTCGTCCTCGTCACGGGGGCGTCGAGCGGGCTCGGCGCCCAGTTCGCGCGCGTGCTCGCCCGCGCCGGCGCAGGGGTCGCGCTCGCTGGCCGGCGCGTCGAACGGCTGAAGAGCCTGCGCGCCGAGATCGAGGCCGACGGTGGCGACGCGCACGTCGTGCCCATGGACGTCACTGACCACGACAGCATCAAGGCGGCAGTCGCCCACACCGAAACCGATGTCGGCACGATCGACATCCTCGTCAACAACTCGGGCGTGGCGACGACGCAAAAGCTCGTCGAGGTGACGCCGGAAGACTTCGACTACATCTTCGACGTCAACGTGCGGGGCGCGTTCTTCGTCGCCCAGGAAGTGGGAAAAAGGATGATCGCGCGCTCGCAGGGCGCGGCGCCGGGCACGTTCACCGGCGGGCGGATCGTCAACATCGCCTCGATGGCGGGCTTGCGTCCGCTCAGCCGGATCGGCGCGTACGCGATGAGCAAGGCCGCCGTCATCCACATGACCAAGGCGATGGCGCTCGAGTGGGGCCGCTACCGGATCAACGTCAACGCGATATGCCCGGGCTACATCGACACCGAGATCAACCATCATCAGTGGCAGACGGATTCGGGCAAGAAGCTCGTCGAAAGCATGCCGAGAAAGCGCATCGGCCAGCCGTCGGACCTCGACACGGTGCTGATGATGCTGTGCGCCAACGAGAGCCACTTCATCAACGGCGCGATCGTCGAGGCCGACGACGGCGCGTCGGTGTGATGCAGCGGGCATCGCCGCGCTTGTCCGACTGATCGCGATGCGGCCGCTGTCGCTGCTCGAAGCGCGTGTCCTCGGCGTTCTCGTCGAGAAGGCGCACACGGTGCCCGACAGCTATCCGCTGTCGCTGAACGCGCTGACGCTGGGCTGCAACCAGAAGACGGCGCGCGAGCCGGTGCTGGCGGCGAGCGAAGGCGAAGTGCAGGAGGCGGTCGACGACCTGCGATCGCTGTCGCTCACGTTCGAGTCGAGCGGATCGCGGGTCACCCGCTTCGAGCACAACGTCGGGCGGGCGCTGGCGTTGCCGTCGGCATCGGTCGCGCTGCTCGCGACGTTGCTGCTGCGCGGTCCGCAGACGGCGTCGGAGCTGCGTGCGAACAGCGAGCGTCTGCATCGGTTCGCCGATATCTCGGCCGTCGAGGGATTTCTCGACGAGCTGGCGACGCGATCCGAGGAGAAGGGCGGGGCGCTTTGCGTCAAGCTGCCGCGCGCGCCGGGTGCGCGCGAGCAGCGATGGGCGCATCTGCTGAGCGGACCGATCGATCTCGCCTCCTTGCCGGTAGCCGGGCCGGAAGAGGCGATCGTGCCGGCGAGCGAGCTCGCGTCCGTGAAGGCGCGACTGTCGGCAGCAGAAGGAGAGATCGGGAGGCTGCGTGCGCTCGTCGAGCGCCTGTGCACGGAGCTCGACGTCAAGCCGTGAGCGTCAGCGGCCGATGCGGCCGACGACGGGTGCCTTGACGGCGGTCGTTCCGAAGAGCTAGCGGTCGAGCTTGGGTCGCAGGTCGCGCAGCGAATAGGGCTTGCCCAGGAAGTCGTCCATGCCCGCGGCCAGGCACTTCTCGCGGTCGCCGTCGAGGGTTTGGGCGGTGATCGCGATCATGGGCGTCCGGCGTGAGCCGGCGAGTGACTCGTCGCTGCGGATCGCGCGCGCGGCGTGACCGTCCATGACGGGCGAAGCAGCCGAAGCCAACGAACAGTGTCGCAACCAAGGTGAGCAACGACGCGTAGTGGCGTGTCACGAAGTCCAGCTTCGCAACACAAAATAGCGACG
>JAYTHL010000245.1:0-15369 GCA_043732605.1 Rhizobacter sp.
CCCAAGGTGACCGGCTCGGAGGACTTCGCCTTCTACCAGCACGTCGTGCCGGGCCTGTTCTTCTTCGTCGGCATCACGCCGCCGACCAAGGACGCGCAGGACGTCGCACCCAACCACTCGCCGCTCTTCTACATCGACGAAGCCGGCCTGCCGCTCGGCGTGCGCGCGCTCGCGCAGGTCGCGGTCGACTGGCTCGAGTCGCAGGCGCCGCGCGGCTAGGCGGCTACGGCGCGTCGGCCGGCAGGCGCGTGCCGCCGGGCTCGAGCGGCGCCGGTTTCAGGTCCATCCACGTCGTCAGCAAGGTGTAGGCGACGGCGAGCACGACCGGCCCGACGAAGATGCCGATCGCGCCGAACGCGACCAGGCCGCCGATGACGCCGACGAAGATCAGCAGCATCGGCAGATCGGCGCTGCGCCGCACGAGGAGTGGCCGCAGCACGGTGTCCATCAGGCTGGCGACGAGCGACCAGACGAGCAGCACCGTGCCCCACGACGGATGTCCGCTCCAGTAGACCCACGCGACTGCGGGCAGCAGGACAACGAGCATGCCGATCTGCGTGATGCAGAGCAGGAAGCAGACGACCGTCAGCAGGCCCGCGAACGGCACGCCGGCGACCGCCAGGCCGGCGCCGCCGAGGATCGCCTGGATCGCCGCCGTGAGGCCGACGCCGAGCGCGACGCCGCGGATCGCCTGGCACGCGAGATGGACGAGGTCTTCGCCATGGCGTCCGCCGAGCCGCCGGCCGAGCCGGATCGAGGCGCGCGCGCCTTCCTCGCCGTGCGCATACATGAACGCGGCGAGGACGAGCGTCAGCAGGAACTGCACCGCCAGGAAGCCGAGGCTGCCGGCCTCCGCGACGAACCATGTCGTCACGCTGCCGGCGTACGGCATGAGCCGCGACCAGACGCCGTCGAGCCCCGACGCCGCGGCCTCGGCCCAGGCCGTCGCGATGCGCTCGCCGATCATCGGCAGGCCGACGAGCCAGACTGGCGGCGACGGGATGCGGTAGCCGATCAGCTGGCGGACGCGGTCGGCGATCTCGTCGGCGTTCGAGACCAGCGTGCCGACGGCGAGCAACAGCGGCACGGCCAGCAGCAGCACCAGCACGACCATCATCGCGGTGATCGCCAGGCCGCGGCTGTTCCAGAGGCGCCGCTGCAGGCGCAGGAGCAGCGGCCAGGTGACGACGACGATCGTCATCGCCCAGATCGCGGCGGCGAGGAACGGCCGGACGATCCAGAACGCGGCGACGATCAGCGCGCCGACGCACAGCATGCCGAGCAGGGTCCGGGTCAGGTCGCGCGGCTCGTCGTGTCGTTCGGGCGTCATGGGTGGTGTACCGTTCGCCGATTATGAGGAACAGACCATGAACGACAACACCACGACCGCCGACAAGACGAAGAAGCTGTCGACGACGACCAAGCGCACGGGCCAGAAGCGAAGCCTCGAGCGCGGCAAGTCGACCCGCAAGAAGAATCCCGGCAAGCGCGCCCACAAGGGCGGCTGACGCGAAAGCGCGCCGGAGCGCGTCAGCGGCTCAGGCCGTGGCGTGGCGAAACGGCGCGCGGTAGAGCCAGACCCGCCGTCCCGCGGCGCCGTCGAGCACGTGCTGCGGCACGAGCGTCGCGATCTCGAACTCCAGACTCGCCAGCCAGGCGCCGTCGCGCAACTCGCGCTCGGCCTTGGCGGCGGCACGCGCCATCGTCTCCGGGCGCTGGAACAGGTAGACGAGCGCGTACGGTGACCAGTCGGCCGCCCAGAGGTCGCCGCGGCGCACTTTCGCGAAGCGGCAGCGCGCCGCGCACCACGCGGCGAGCGGCCTGCTCCATTCGATGCCTTCGAGAACCGCGTCGGGATACTCGCGCCTGAGCTCGATCAGGCCGGCGCCGAGGCCGCAGCCGCCGTCGAGCATCCGCGCGGAGGCGTCGAGCGGCACGCACCGCGCCATGCCGGCGAGCGCATCGCGCGGCGTCGGGAAGAGCGGTGCGTCGCGCCACGTGCGCCACGGATAGACGAACGCAAGGAGCGCGAGCGGCAGCAGCCAGGCCCAGGCCGGGATGCTGCCGGCAGCACCAGAGGCGGCGAACGAGAGCGGAAAGCCGCAGCCGATGAAGACGCGCCGCCACGGCGTCGCGCCGAGCAGCGACAGGGCTGCGCCGACGGCGCCGGCGGCGACGAACGCGGGCGCCGCAGGCGCGCCGAGCTCGCGCGTGATCGCGAAGACGAGCCAGCAGGCGGCCCACGCGACGAAGGCCGGCAACGGCCAGCTGCGATTGACGAAGCGTCGCCGCTCCGGTCCGCGGTACGACGCCGCCTGCGGCGTGCGGCTCGGCCGCCCGCGCATCAGTACTCGCGCAGCTTCACCCGCAGGCGCGCGATCGACTGGCTGTGCAGCTGGCAGACACGCGACTCGGTGACCTTGAGCACGGCCGCGATCTCCTTGAGATTCATGTCGTGCTCGTAGTACATGCTCATCACGTACTGCTCGCGCTCGGGCAGCACCTTGATCGCCTCGACGAGCGCGGCGCGCATGCGCTGGTCCTGGAGCTGGGCGAGCGGATTCGAATCGGCGTCGGCGACGTGGCGATCGAGGAAGTCGCTGTCGCCGTCGGCGCCCGACATGTCCTCGAGATAGACGAGCTGCGTGCCGCGCACCTTGCCGAGGAGCTCCTGGTATTCGACGAGCGTGATGCCCATCTCCTTGGCGATCTCGCTTTCCTGGGGCGCGCGGCCGAACTTCTGCTCGAGCTTGGCGACCGCCGACTCGATCGAGCGCTGGTGCTTTCTCGTGCCGCGCGAGAGGTAGTCGTTGCCGCGCAGCTCGTCGAGCATCGCGCCGCGGATGCGCTGCGTCGCGAAGGTCTCGAATTGCACGCCCTGCGCCGCGTCGAAGCGCGAGAGCGCGTCGGTGAGGCCGATCATGCCGACCTGGATCAGGTCGTCGATCTCGACGTTGGCGGGCAGCTTGGCGATCATCTGGTGCGCCAGTCGGCGGACCAGGCCGCTGTACTGCTTCAGCGTCGAGTTCAGGTCCAGCTGGCCTTTGGCGGTGTACATGGTCGCTCCGGAGATCATGGGGCCGCCGATGCGCCGATGCGGCGCGACACGGGGTGAGAAAAGCGTCCGACCGCGTCGTGGTTCTCGAAGCGGGCGGCCACGAGGCGGCGCAAGGCATCGCTCGGCGCCTCGCCGGGGTCGCCCGCGGGGTCGATGCGGGCCCAGTCGCGCAGCACGCCGGCGAAGAAGTTGTCGGCGCAGCCTGCCAGCTTGGCGGCGATGCGCTCGGCGCGCGGCGAGTGCGGCGCGGCGGCCAGGAGCAGGTCGCTGACGACCAGTCCGGCGCGCTGGGCCAGCAGCTTCATCGAGGCATAGGCATGGGTGACGCTCTCCGGGCGATCGTCGGCGAAGACGATCGGGCACGGCGCGTCGATCGCGTCATCGCTGCGGCCGCGCCGGCCGTGCGCGAACATCCTGCACAGCTCGCGTGCATCGGCGTGGACGAGGACGACGTCGCATCCGGGCGCCGCTTCGGCAGCGCGCTCGAGGAAGCCGCGCGTCGATCCGCCGGCATCGACGAAGCGGATCGGCAAGCCGCGTGCGGCGAGGTAGGCGACCTGCGGCGAGAGCCGCTCGACGCACTGGCCGAGCTCGATCATCGCCATCTCGCCGGCGACGCCGGCGCGCTCGCCCGCGTCGACGACGAGGACGCGCGCGCCGCGCTCGGCGAACGAGGTGCACAGGCGCTCGAGCATGACGCCGCCGAAGGCGACGTGCGGGTTGGAGACGACCGGCACGAAGCGCGCGCAGGCATTGGCGAACATCTGGCGCAGGCCATGGGCCTGGTCGTTTCGCGGTGAGATGGGCATGGGCGGCAGTCGGTTCGAATGAGGAGCAGGCACGCGGTCAGGCGGTCAGCGCAACGCCGGCCGGCACGCCTTGCGGCGCGGCGAAGATCAGGTTCATCTCGGCCGCGTCGAGGCGCCAGGCGGCGCTGCCGCCGCCGCGCAAGGCGCGCTGCACGAGGGCGCGGGCCGAGAGGCGATGCCAGTCTTCCGGCACGCGCTGGCCGTTGGCGATGCCGACGACGGTGAGCTTGTGGCGGATCGCGGCGTCGAGCGCCGGCGCGAGCTTGACGGCCTCGTCGAGCTTGCTCAGGACGATGCCGGCGCACGAGCTCGCGCGGTAGGCGACCAGCACGTCCTCGATGGTCTCGCCCTGCGAGGCCGAGTTGACGACGAGCAGGCGCTGCACGCTGCGGTGGCCGAGCATGTCGAGCAGCTCCTTCGTGCGCGTGTCGCGCTGGGCCATGCCGGCCGTGTCGATCAGGACCATCTTCTTGGCCGTGAGCAGGTCGAGCAGGTCTTCGAGCGAGGCGCGGTCGTGCGCGGTGTGCACCGGCACGCCGAGGATGCGGCCGTAGGCGCGCAGCTGCTCGTGGGCGCCGACGCGATACGCGTCGAGCGTGATCAGGCCGAGGTTGGCGGCGCCGTGGCGCGCGGCGAAGGCGGCCGCGATCTTGGCCGTCGTCGTGGTCTTGCCGACGCCCGTCGGGCCGACGAGGGCGAACACGCCGCCGCGGTCCTCGATCGCCTGGTCGGCGCTCGCGGTGAGCAGGTTCTGCTCGAGGATCTGCGCGGCCCACTCGGTCTCGTCGCCGGCCTCGGCCTTGAAGCCGTCGGCCATCTTGCGCACGAGGATCGGCGAGAAGCCGCAGTCGAGGAGCTTTTGCGAGAGGCGCGCCTCGGCCGGACGGCGCTGGAGCTTCTCCATGAACGCGAGGACGCCGAAGCGCTCCTCGATCAGGCCCTTGACGGCGCGCATCTCGGCGAGCAGCTCACCTTCGCGGCGGACGGCACCGGCGGCATCGAACGCCGGCTCGGCGGGCGCACGATCGGCGGCGCGCACCGGCACCGGATCGAACAGCGGCATCGGCGTGGGCTCGCGGCGCAGCGTCGGCGTCTCGGGCGGATAGAACATGTCGTCGTCGAGGCGGACGTCGAGACGGCTGCCCGTCGTCGGCGCGATCGAGATCGGCGTCGCCGTCTGCGGCGGCGCCACCGGCACCGGCTCGGCAGCGGCTACGTCGGCGCTCGGAGCGCTCGTCGCGTGCAGCGACGTCTGGCGGCGCTTCAGCATCCTCTTGCGCACATAGTCCTGGAACGAGAGCGTGCTCATCGACAGGCGGTCGGCATCTTCCTCGGCGCTCGTCGCGGCGAGCTCGGCGGCCGCGCGCGGCATCACTTCGACGCGCGAGTGCAGCTCGGCCGCGGCAGCGCGCGTCGCGGGCGACGTCGTCTCGAACCGTGACATCGCCTCGAGCTGGCCGATGCTCTCGGTCGCCAGCGCGAGGACCTCGACGCCGCCGGCGGACGGACGGGTCGAGAGCACCACGGCGTCCTCGCCGAGCGCGTCGCGGACGAGGCGAAGCGCCTCGCGGGAGGTGCGGGCCGTAAAGCGTTTGACGTTCATGCTGCTGCTCCGATGATCGAGCCGATGCGGATGGAATGCGTTTCAGGAATCTCGCTGTGCGACAGCACCTTCAGGCGCGGCGCGGCGCGCTTCAGGAGGCGCGCCATCGGCGCGCGAATCAGGTCGGGGACGAGCAGGCAGGCCGGATGACCGAGGTCTTCCTGGCGCTTGGCGGACTCGGCGGCGTGGCGCGACAGCACGTCGGCGACGCCCGGATCGAGCGCCGCGCCGTGCGGCGAGCCGAGGGCCTGCGTGACCATGCGCTCGAGCTCGGGCTCCAGCGCGATCACCTCGAGCTCCTTGGTCGGCCCGTAGATCTGCTGGACGATCGAGGGCGCGAGGTGGACGCGGATGCGCTTGGCCAGCTCGGCCGGATCGGTGATGGTGGCGGCGTACTCGGCCAGGCACTCGACGATCGAGCGCATGTCGCGGATGTGCACGCCTTCCTCGAGGAGGAGCTGGAGCACCTTCTGCAGAGCAGCGATGCCGACCATCTTGGGGATCACGTCTTCCATGAGCTTGGGTGCCAACTTCGTCACATGCTCGACCAGCTGCTGCGTCTCGACGCGACCGAGCAACTTGGCCGCGTGAACCTGCATCAAGTGTGAGAGGTGAGTGGCGACGACGGTCGCGCAATCAACGACCGTGAAACCGGCCATCTGCGCCTGCTCGCGCTGGCGCTCCTCGATCCAGGTCGCGGGCAGGCCGAACGCCGGATCGGTGGTCGAGGTGCCGATCAGCGGCGTCGACGCGCCGCCCGGATTGATCGCCAGCAGCATGCCTGGGAAGGCCTCGCCCTCGCCGACGATCGCGCCGCGCAGCGTCAGGCGGTACGAGCTCGGCTTGAGCTCGAGGTTGTCGCGGATGTGCACCGGCGGCGGCAGGAAGCCGACGTCCTGCGCGAACTTGCGCCGCACGCCCTTGATGCGCGACAGCAGGTCGCCCTGCTTGGCTTTGTCGACCAGCGTGATCAGGCGGTAGCCGACCTCGAGGCCGAGGGTGTCGACCGGCTGCAGGTCGTCCCACGTGGCTTCGGCGTTGGCCTCGAGCGGCAGCGGTGCCGGCTTGGGCGCGTCCTTGGCGGCGCGCTGGCGCTCGAGCATCAGCCACGAGCCGTAGCCGAGGACGGCGGCGATCGACAGGAAGACCAGATGCGGCATCCCCGGGATCGCGCCGAGCAGGCCGAGCACCGAGCCGACGATTGCGAGCGAGCGCGGCGACGAGAACACCTGCTTGGTGATCTGGCTGCCGACGTCCTGGTCCTTGCCGACGCGCGAGACGACCATCGCCGCGGCGACCGAGATCAGCAGCGCCGGCACCTGGGCCACGAGCGCGTCGCCGACGGCGAGCAGGATGTAGCTGTCGGCCGCCTGCATCGGGCTCAGGTCGTGCTGGAGCACGCCGATGACGAAGCCTCCGACGATGTTGATGAAGAGGATGAGCAGGCCCGCCATCGCGTCGCCACGCACGTACTTCGAGGCGCCGTCCATCGAGCCGAAGAACTCCGCCTCCTCGCCGACCTCGGCGCGGCGGCGCCGGGCTTCCTTCTCGTCGATCAGGCCGGCGTTCATGTCGGCGTCGATCGCCATCTGCTTGCCCGGCATCGCGTCGAGCGTGAAGCGCGCGCCGACCTCTGCGATCCGCTCGGCGCCCTTGGTGACGACGACGAAGTTGATGACGACGAGGATCGAGAAGACGATCAGGCCGACGGCGAAGTTGCCGCCGATCAGGAAGTGGCCGAACGACTCGATCACCTGTCCCGCCGCACCCGCGCCGGTGTGGCCTTCCATCAGCACGACCCGGGTCGAGGCGACGTTGAGCGACAGGCGCAGCAGCGTCGTCAGCAGGATCACCGTCGGGAACGCCGCGAAGTCGAGCGGCCGGACCATGTAGGCCGCGACCATCAGCACCATCAACGCCATCGCGATGTTGAAGGTGAAGAGCATGTCGAGCGCGAACGGCGGCAGCGGCAGCACCATCATCGCCAGGATCATCACGACGACGAGCGGCGCGATCAGGGCGCGGATCGCCTTGGCGTTCGGGCCGAGCCAGGCCTGGAGCGGTTGGATCAGGAAGTTCATGCGGCCTCGGAATCAGTGCGCTGCCGCGGCGACGAAGTGGGGATCGAGCTCTTGCGGCACCTCGAGCGCAGGCAGCGCCCCGGGCATCGGCACCTGGCCGCGCAATGCGGCCCGCAACTGGTAGACGTAGGCAAGCACCTGGGCCACGGCGGCGAACAGCGCCGCCGGCACCTCGCGCTCGAGCTCGGCGTGGGCGTAGAGCGCACGGGCGAGCATCGGCGCCTCGAGCACCGGCACGCTCGCGCCCTCGGCGAGGTCGCGGATGCGCAGCGCCGTCAGGTCGGCGCCCTTGGCGACGACGCGCGGAGCGGCCATCGTCTTGTCGTCGTACTTGAGGGCGACCGCGTAGTGGGTCGGGTTCATGACGACGAGATCGGCCGTCGGCACGGCGGCCATCATTCGCCGGTTGGCCATCTCGCGCATGCGGGCGCGGACCTTGCCCTTGATCTCGGCGTTGCCGGCGAGCTCCTTCTGCTCCTGCTTCATCTCCTGGTGGCTCATCTTCAGCTTGTCGGCATGCAGGCGCTTCTGCAGCGGCACGTCGATGGTCGCGAAGACCGCGAGCGCGAACAGCATCGGGCCCATGCCCGCGACGACGAGGCCGGTCGCCTTGGCGATCGCCGACGGCAGCGGCAGGCCGAGCAGGCCGACGAGCTCGCTCAGGTGGCGGCTCATCCAGTACACCGCGAGCGAGCCGAGGACCAGCGCGAGCACGCTCTCCCGCAGGGCGTTGATCAGCTGCTGCTTCGAGAACACGCGGCCGATGCCGGAGATCGGATTGAGGGCGCCGAACTTCGGCGTCATCGGCTTCAGCGTCCAAGTCCAGCCGCCCATGCCGATCGCGCTGGCCACGCCGAGCGCTGTCATCACGAGGCTGAACGGCACGATGGCCCAGAGCAGGATCTGGCTCCAGGCGTGGAGCTGGCTAGAGATCGCGTCCTGGCCGAGCGCCTGCGCGCGGTCGAAGCGCAGCGACCGGGCGAGCGCGTCCTTCAGCCACGACGAGCCCTGCGGCACGATCGCCAGGAGCGCGACGCCGCCGCCGGCGATCGCCGCGAAGTGGCCCAGGTCGCGCGAGCGCGCGACCTGGCCCTCCTCGCGCGCCTTCTCGAGCTTGCGCGGCGAAGCGGGTAACGTCTTGTCCTGTGCGGAGTCGGCCATGTGGAAGGATTGTTCCAACCAGGGCTTGAAACTTGAGCGCGATAAGGGCTCGAAATCTCAGGCATTTCGAGCGCCCTGAAGCGACGAACGGTCGCCATGCATCCACCGGGTCCGGGTGCGCGTAGACATAGCTACCCGAGGCGCAGGCACGCTGCGAAGGGATCTCGAAGCAACTCAACCTCCAAGGACAAGCATGAAATCAGTCAAGCTCAGCGCCGTCGTCCTCGCGGCGATCGTCTCGGCCGCCACCGTCCCGGCCATGGCGCAGGTCATGGTCGGCGGCGCGCCGATGTATTCCAACAAGGACATCATCGACAACGCCGTCAACTCGAAGGACCACACGACGCTCGTCGCCGCCGTCAAGGCCGCCGGCCTCGTCGACACGCTCAAGGGCCCGGGCCCGTTCACGGTGTTCGCGCCGACCAACGCCGCCTTCGCCGCCCTGCCCGCGGGCACCGTCGACACGCTGCTCAAGCCCGAGAGCAAGCCGGCGCTCACCAAGGTGCTGACCTACCACGTCGTCGCCGGCAAGATGGACAGCGCTGCGCTCTCGAAGGCGATCGACGCCGGCGGCGGCAAGGCGACGCTCACCGAAGTCTCGGGCGGCATGCTCACGGCCACCAAGAGCGGCAGCACGATCATGCTCACCGACGAGTCGGGCGGCATGGCCCACGTCACGATCGCCGACGTGGTCCAGTCGAACGGGGTGATCCACGTCGTCGACAAGGTGCTGCTGCCGAAGTAAGGCGCTCGCTCCTCCCCGGCGATGCGGCCTGCGGGCCGCATCGCCGTTTGAGGCGGTCGACTGGCCGCCCTTTCACGGCCATGTCGACCGCTCGACGCGGCCGGGGCATCCGATATCCCGAGAGCCGTCCGGCCCGACACGCTCTCCTACGCTTCCTATTTCGACCCGATCGTCGTCGCGCGCTCGATCGCCATTGCGGTCTTCGCCCCGTTCGTCGCCCTCGACCTGGCCCAGCGCATGCAGAGCGGCAAGCGCACGCTCGCGCGCCGCTGGTGGTTCGGCGGATCGGTGGTCCTCGGCACCGGCATCTGGTCGATGCACTTCTTCGACATGCTGGCGTTCTCGCTGCCGATCGCCATCGGCGACACGCCGGGACTCACCCTGCTCTCGTGGTGCGCCGAGACCGCGGTATCGGCCGTCGCGCTCACCGTGGCCGGTGCGCCGCTACCGTCGCGGCGAGGCCTCGCGATCGCGGCGACGACGATGGGCGCCGGCATCTTCGCGATGCACTACCTCGGCATGGCGGCGATCGACATGGCGCCCGGCATCGTCTGAGATCCGGCACTGGTCGCAACGTCGTTCGCCATCGCCATCGCGGCGGGCTCCGTCGATGGCCCGCGATCAGCCGGGTCGCTTGGCCGCGACGGCCGGCGCACTCGCCGCATCGCCACCGCCGATGGGCGGCGCGACGGCCTCGGCCTCCTGCGGCTCGGGCGCGATCTTCAGGAGCCGGTCCTCGGCGTCCTGGTTCATGACGATGATGCTGATGCGCCGGTTCATCGGGCTCTGCGGCTCGGCGGGCACGAACAGAGTGCTCGACGCCAGGCCTTGAACGATCAGCATGCGGTCCTCGGGCAGGCCGCCGCTCACGAGCTCGCGCCGCGAGGCGTTGGCACGGTCGCTCGAGAGCTCCCAGTTGCCGTAGCCGCGGTCGCCGCCGACGAAGGGCTGGGCGTCGGTGTGGCCTTCGAGCGTGATCCGGTTGGGCACGTCGGAGAGCACGTGGCCGATCTCGCGCAGCAGCTCGCGCATATAGGGTTTGACGATCGCGCTGCCGCTGTCGAACATCGGCCGCGCCTGCTCGTCGACGATCTGGATGCGCAGGCCGTCGCGGGTCATGTCGAGGCGGATCTGCGACTTCATCGCCGCCAGCTTCGGGCTCGCCTCGAGGACGTCCTCGACCTTCTTCTTGAGATCCTCGAGTCTGGCGATCTCGGCGCGCTTGTGCTCGGCCTCGAGCGACTTCATGTTGAGCAGCTTCTTCTTGACCGGGATGTCGCCGTCGCGGACCTGGCCATTGCTGCGCGACAGGTCGGTGCCGCCGCCGCGCACCACGCTCGACGAATCGCCCGAGCCGCTGCCGCCCATCAGCGCCACCTTGAGCGGCGCGTTGAAAAAGTCGGCGATGCCCTTCTTGTCGCCCTCGGTGGTCGAGCCGAGCAGCCACATGAGGAGGAAGAACGCCATCATCGCCGTCACGAAGTCGGCGTAGGCGATCTTCCACGCGCCGCCATGCTTGACATGGCCGCCCTTCTTCACCCGCTTGATGATGATCGGCTGGAGCTTCTTGCTGTCGCCGGCCATGGCCTACTCCCCGAGGACGCGACGCGCGGGCCGCCGGGCCGCCGCCACGCTCACGCCGCGCGCTCGGGGGGCAGCGCCGGAGCGAAGCGACAAGGCGCCATCGGGCTTCATTTCTTTCCCTTGACGTGGTCTTCGAGCTCGGTGAAGGTCGGCCGGTCGCCCGAGAACAGCACCTTGCGGCCGAACTCGACCGCGACCTGCGGCGCATAGCCCTGCATCGACGCGAGCAGCGTCGTCTTGATGCATTGCAGCTCCTTCGAGCCCTCGTCGACCTTCTGCTCGATCAGGCCGCCGAGCGGCTCGACCACGGCATAGGCCAGCAGGATGCCGAGGAAGGTGCCGACGAGCGCCGAGCCGATCATGCCGCCGAGCACCGCGGGCGGCTGGCCCACCGAGCCCATCGTGTTGACCACGCCGAGCACCGCCGCGACGATGCCGAACGCCGGCAGCGCGCCGGCCAGACGCGCGAGCGCGTTGACCGGGCCGTGGGCCTCGATGTGGTGGGTCTCGATCTCGCTGTCCATCAGGCTTTCGATCTCGTGGGCGTTGAGGTTGCCGGAGACCATCATGCGCAGGTAGTCGGTGATGAACTCGACGACGTGGTGGTCGGAGCCGACGGTGGCGTACTTCTGGAACAGCGCCGACGAGTGCGGGTCCTCGACGTCGCTCTCGATCGCCATCAGGCCTTCCTTGCGCGCCTTCTGGAGGATGTCGTAGAGGAGCGCCATCAGCTCCATGTAGCGCGCCTTCGAGTACTTCGAGCTCTTCAGCACGGTCGGCAGCGCGGCGAGCGTGGCCTTCAGGATCTTGGGCTGGTTGTTGACGGCGAAGGCGCCGAGCGCACCGCCAAGGATCGCCATCAGCTCGGTCGGCAGGGCGTGGATGATCACGCCCATATTGCCGCCATGCATGATGTAGGCGCCAAAGATGCAGCCAAGGGCGACGCCGTAACCGATCAGAACGAGCATGGTGCTTCGAGGGATTCCGTGGGCCGGATGCGATGCGCACGGCCGCTCAAGTTATCGGCGCCGCATGCGCTGTCTTGAGTTTGCAACCGGGGCACCAACCGTGATCGGCACATCTGGGCCGGAATTGCCCGCAAATAAAAAAGCGGGTCCCGAAGGACCCGCATTCAAAGCACAGTGATGTGCTGGAGGAGACAAGCAAGGACTATGAACGGAGAACCCGTGCTTTCGGACGCCCGGCGCCGGACCTTGAGGCACGGATCCCGCGAAGCGCGACTTTGTGCCTGCGAATCCCCGGCCCGGTGCGCGGCTGAGGTCACTGAACGCGTCGCCTGGACCGGCGAGGCCTCGAGCAGCTCGCTCATCTTCCGGCAGAAGGTGTCGACGACGATCGGCTTGGTCCAGTAGTCCACGGCGCCGGCGGCCTTCGCCGCCGCCACGCCGCCCGCGCTGGTGTTGGTCGACAGGCGACGACGCGCAGCGCCCGGGTCGAGGCGGCGCCGCGCAGCGCCTCGAGCACCTCGAGGCCGGTCATGTCGGGCAGCTCCATGTCGAGCAGGACGATGTCCGGCTGCAGCGCCCGGGTCTGGGCGATGCCGGACGCGCCGTCGATGGCGATCACCAGCAGCACGTCGGGCCGGCGCTCGACGACGTGCTGGATCAGCATCGCGTTGATGGAGTTGTCCTCGATGTAGAGGACCAGGCCGATCGGCGCCGCAGAGCGCGGATCGGCCTGAACGTCGCGCGCCGGCAGCAGCGCGTCGACGGTCAGGACGAGCGACTCCGCCGTTGGCCGCGCGCACGTCCTGGTGGCGGGCGACGAAGACGAGCAGGCGCTCGGCGCCGTCGAGCGCGCCGCCGACCGAGCGAGCGAGCGGCACTGCACGACTTCGCCAGGACCTGGCGAGACGCGGTGTCACGCGTGTCGTCGACGCCGCGAGAGAGCGTCCAGGCCAGGATGGCGAGCAGCGGGACGGCGGCCGCCAGCGCGATGATCAGCTGGCGCAGGAAGAACCGGCTCATGCGAAGCATCGGATCCCCTGTGAGCGCATCCGGATCGCACAGCGGGCGACGTTGCGTCGCAGCGCGGCGACGCCGCGGCGCGAAGGCTCGCTCGGCGCGGGGCGGCGTCTGTGCGATACGCACAGAGCGGGTCAGGGTCCGGAGAGCATCCGGACCCGTCGGGTCGAGGTGGGCACGGCCGGGCGGCCTGCCCTCAGTGCATGCGGATGGCGCCCGCGGCCTTGCCCTTGCCGGCGCGCGCCGGCGGGTTGCAGAGCGCGCACGCGTAGTGGCGCGCGATCTCGTGCGGATGAGTCACGAACTGGCCGCCGCACTTCGAGCACTTGGTCATCGTCAGCATGCCGTTGTCGACGAACTTGACGAGGCGCCAGGCGCGCGTCACCGAGAGCAGCGCCTCGAGGCCCTGCGCCGAGGTCTCTTCCTGGTAGAGCTGGTAGGCCTTGATCACGGCGTCGATCTCGTCGAGCTCGGACGACTTGTTCAGGTACTCGTGGATGTTCAGGAACAGCGAGGCGTGAATGTTCGGCTGCCAGGTCATGAACCAGTCGGTCGAGAACGGCAGCTGGCCCTTGCTCGGCGACTTGCCGGCGACTTCCTTGTAGAGACGCAGCAGGCGCTCGTACGACAGGTCGGTCTCCGACTCGAGCACCTGCAGGCGGGCGCCCAGTCCGATCAGCGCGACGGCGCGGCTGATCTGTTTGGCTTCGGTGAGGATGCTCTTGTTGCGCATCACGCAGCTTCCTGATGGCGGCCGGCGAGCAGGATCGAGGCGTGCAGGCGGTTCGTGGAGTCGTTGGCGGCGCTCTTGCCGTGGTCGGTCAGCAGGCCCCAGACCATGTCGTCGTCCATTCGGAAGCGGCACAGCAGCGTGTTTCCGGCGGCGATCTTCATCATCTGGGCCGGCGTCAGCAGCGCGATCAGCGCCGCGCTCTGCTCGCTGATGCCCAGACGGTAGAGCGCCTGATCGCGGTCGCTGCGAATGAGGCTCTGCGCCAGCATCAGGTAGGAGAGATTGGCTTCGCGAATCTCGAGGAGGATCTGGTCAGCGTTCATGTCAGGACTCCGGTGTTCAGGTTGCTTGCGGTGCAGGTCTGTTGCCTGCGATGAAGTGAATTCTGGTCAAGCGAGAAGACCGGTGCCATCAGGTCATATCGGTCGCTTCAGTCCACGTTCTTCCGTGACGGCTGTAAGGGAAAGTCGTACACGGGACGGGCTTCGGCGCGGTCCGGCCGGCGCAAATGGCCGGCAAACGGGCGGATTCTTCGGCGATGGCCGCGGGGTGAACCGGCGTGCAATAGCGCCAGCCGTCGCCTCGGCGGCCCATCCCTGTCCCCATGATCGACGCCTTCCTGTTCCTGCAGCGCAGCGACATCGCCCACTTCGCACGGGTGGCGCAGGACTTCGCCGGCGTGCCGCAGATCTTCATCGACCCCGGCCTGATGGACGCGGCACTCGCCCACGGTCTCGACGGCGCGAGGTTCTCCTACCGACCACTCGCCGTCGGCCGCCACCTGCAGGCGCGCATCGCCAGCGAAGCGCTGACCCGCGCGGCCGCGATCGACCAGCGCCTCACCGACGAGCGGCTGCGCCTGCTCGGCGACGGCCCGCTGCAGGGCTGGGACCAGGGCCCGCTGCGTCTCTTCTTCATCCGCCTGCTGACCGCGAAGTACCTCGGCGAGATCTGCGAACGCTCGTTCCCCGAAGCCTCGATCGGCTTGTTCCGGCCGACGCGACCGCAGCAGTTCTATTTCGATTCGTGCCTCGTCACCGACCTGTTCGCGGGCTCCTCGACCCGCTGGCAGATCGTCGGGCACTACGACAGCACCGCGAACTGGGTCGATGACTCGACCGCCACCTGCTTCGACTTCGCCGCCATCCGCGCGCGCGTCGCCGCCGGCGCCGCCGACGCGGTGACCCACATCCCCACCTGCTACTCGCATCTGGCGCACTTCGCCGCCGAGATCGCGCGCGCCTTCCCGAGCAACATCGATCTGCCGAGCCCGTTCTGGGACATCCCGGTGCGGCGCGACCGCGCGCTCGTCGTGCCGACCGGCGCCGTGCCGCGCCAGTTCGTCGACGACGCCTCTGTCGTCTACCGCGAGCGCGCCCGCCGCGTCCTCGAGGACGAGCTCGGGCCGCTCCTGCCCGATCGCGCCGCGCTGGCCGCGCAGGTCGACCTGATGGCCGGGCGCTGCTTCGTGCAGGCGCTCGACTACCAGGGCTTGCTGCGCGCCCTGGCCGGCGCGCGGCCGCACTTCGTCGTCACCGACCACGACACCGGCAGCAACGGCCCGCTGTTCTCGGTCGCTGCGCGCCTGGGCTCGTTGGTCACCGTGCTGC
>JAYTHL010000246.1:0-5073 GCA_043732605.1 Rhizobacter sp.
CGAGCTGGTCCGCTCGAGCCCGGCGAAGATCGCGCGCAGCTCGTCATCGGTCGTGAAGGTCTGGCGGCCGGGTTCGAATGCAGGCGTCGCGAAGCTCAGCGCCGGCTCGGGAAAACGCGCGGCAACTGCGGGCGGCATCGCCTCGGGTACCGGCAGCGTCGCGACGGCGAGCTCCGGCAAGGAGCGCGAGGGCACCGGCGATGCGACCGCGACCGGCGGCGGCGGACGTGCGACGGGCGCCGACGCCGGCGCGACCGGCGCCGGCTGCGCCGTGAAGATCGGCATCGGCGAGGCGGTGATGACCGGCGCGCGCACTTGCGGCGGCGACGACGCGCACGCCGCCAGCAACGCGACCGCCGCCCAGGCGAACGGGTGGCGGGCGAGCGGTCGAACGGACCGGACCATGGACTCTCCTCTGCGCCGAAGGGCACAGGCCGGACGAATATAGCCGCGCGGTCGTCGCATCCGTGTCGGCGAAGGCCGCGCCGAACAGCCTGCGACCGGCGCCGTGCCGTGGATGCTTCGCGCTGCGGGCGCACAGCCCATCGCATCGCGACCCGCGGCCGACGGCCGCTCGCCCAGAATCGCGCCATGGACCCGACCGTCGCTGCCGTCGCCCCGCCGCCGCCTCATGCGAACCGCTGGCCGCGATTCGCGCTGCGCGGCGTGCGCGTCACCGGCGCGGCCTTCGTGATCGCGACGTGCCTGTGGGCGCTCATGCGGCAGCCGTTCGGCACCACGATCGTCTATTCGCTCTGCATCTCGCTGTCGACCTGGCTGATCATCGATCTCTCACGCATGACGGTCGCGTCGCGCAGCACAGGGTGGTTCGGCAAGCCGGCCTCGGGCGACGGCAAGTGGCCGGGCTGGACCTGGATGCTCTTCATCGTCGTCATCGGCGCCATGCTCGGCTACACGCTCGGCAACGAGATCGGCAACCGGATCACCGGCCTCAACCTTCCCGGCCCGTTCAATGCCAGCGTGCGCGAGACCTTCGCGCTGCTCGTCACGGCGCTCGTCCCCGCGCTCACGATCACCTACTTCTTCCAGTCACGCGAGGTCATCGCGAACCAGAAGGCCGACGTCGAGCGCGCCGAGCGCCAGGCCGCCGAGCAGCAGCTCAAGCTGCTCGAATCGCAGCTCGAGCCGCACATGCTCTTCAACACGCTCGCCAACCTGCGCGCGCTGATCGGCGTCGATCCGGAGCGGGCGCAGGCGATGCTCGATCGCCTGATCGCCTTCCTGCGCGCATCGCTCGCCGGCTCGCGCGTCGGCGCGCAGACGCTCGCCGTCGAGTTCGCCCGCCTGCGCGACTACCTCGCGCTGATGGAGGTCCGCATGGGCCCGCGCCTGTCGACCTCGTTCGCGCTGCCCGCCGAGCTTGCCGAGGCGCTCGTGCCGCCGTTCCTGCTCCAGCCGCTCGTCGAGAACAGCATCAAGCACGGCCTCGAGCCCAAGCGCGAAGGCGGACGGATCGTGGTGACGGCCGAGCGCGACGGCGCGACGCTCGTCGTGCGGGTGCGCGACACCGGCGCCGGCGCGTCGGGCGCGCTGACGCCGCGCGAGGCCGACGGTGGCTTCGGCCTCGGCCACGTGCGCGCGAGGCTGGCGACGCTGTACGGGGCGGACGCGTCGTTCGAGCTCGCGCCGGTGGACGACGAACGCGGCGGCATGCTCGCCACGGTGCGGCTGCCCTGCACCTTCACCGCTGCTCCGGCACCGGAAACGACTCCGCAGTGCGTATCGTGAGCGCCGCCGCGTCGCCCGCACGCGCCCTGATCGCCGAAGACGAGCCGCTGCTCGCGGCCAGCCTGCAGGCCGAGCTCGCCAAGCTCTGGCCGGAGCTCGCGATCGCGGCCGTCGTCGGCGACGGCGAGAGCGCAGTCGAGCAGACGCTGGGGCTGCGTCCGCAGGTGTGCTTCCTCGACATCCGGATGCCGGAGATGAGCGGCCTCGAAGCGGCGCAGGCCCTGGCCGAGGACTGGCCCGACGACGGCGCGCCGTTTCCGCTGATCGTCTTCGTCACCGCGTACGACCAATACGCGCTGCAGGCGTTCGAGCGCGCCGCCTTCGACTACGTGCTGAAGCCGGTCGAGCCGGTGCGGCTGGCGCAGACCTGCGCGCGCTTGCGGCAGACTCTTGCGGCGCGCGCGACGGCCGGCGGCGATGCGCCGATCGGAGCAGGCGCAGCGCTCGTCGCGGCCGATCCGGCCGGCCTGCTCGGAGCCGTCGAGCAGCTCCGCGCCCTGCTCGCGTCGGCGCCCGCGGCGGCTGCCCTCGAGCCCCTGCGCGTGATCCAGGCGGGCGTGGGCACCGCGATCCACATGGTGCCCGTCGACGACGTCGTCTACTTCGAGGCCGCCGACAAGTACGTGCGGGTGATGACGGCGACGCGCGAGTACCTGATCCGGGTCGCGCTGCGCGAGCTGGTGCCGCGCCTCGATGAATCGCGCTTCTGGCAGATCCACCGCGGCACCGTCGTGCGCGCCGAGGCGATCGCCTCGGCCGAGCGCGACGAGAGCGGCAAGGTGACGCTGCGCCTGCAGGGCCGGCCCGAGAAGCTGGCGGTGAGCCGGCTGCACGCGCATCGCTTCAGGGCGATGTAGCAGCAGGCCCGGGATCGGGCCGGGGTCCGATCAGCGACGGCCGCCGTCGTGGCGATCGTCGCGGTCGTGGCGGCCGCCGTCCCCGTGCCAGCCGTCGTGGCCGCGCCAGCCATCGCGGTGCCAGCCATCGCCGCGCCAGCCGGCATCGCGCCAGCCATCGCGGTGCCAGCCCGGCGCGAAGCCGAAGCGCGGCAGCGGTGGAGGCGGCGGTAGCCAGACGCGCGGCCGTGGCGCGTAGACCACCTGCGGCGGGTAGTAGGCCTCGACCGGATACACGGCCGGCCCGTAGTTGGCGGGCGCGAGGTAGTAGCCGGGAGCGGCGACGACGGCCGCGACCGGCGGCAGGTTGATGCCGATCGACCAGTCGACCCGGCCGCCGGCGTGGGCGGCGCCGGCCGCGAGAACGGTCGCGGCAGCAGCCGCGGCGAGAACGACTGAGCGTTGCATGGTCCGTCTCTCCAGTGACGCACGCGACGAAGCGTGCATGCATGGAACAACGCCCATCGTGTGCCTGGCGTCGACGATGGCGCGTTTCCCGTCGGTAAAGGAACGTGACCGGCGCGGGCGTCGACCCGGGCCGCGCCTCCTAGAATCGCCGCTCCCCACCGAGCCCCCATGAGCCATCCCAAGGACGCCGCCACCGGCAGCAATTTCCTGCGCCACATCGTCGAGAAGGACCTCGCCGAAGGCACCTACGCCGCACGCCGCTTCGCCGGCACGCCGGGCGACGCTGCGCATCACGTGAGCGCGCCGGCCGATCCGGCGCGGATCCGCACGCGCTTTCCGCCCGAGCCGAACGGCTACCTGCACATCGGCCACGCCAAGAGCATCACGCTCAACTTCGGCCTGGCCGCCGACTACGGCGGCATCTGCCACCTGCGCTTCGACGACACCAATCCCGAGAAGGAAGAGCAGGAGTACGTCGACGCGATCGTCGACGAGGTCCACTGGCTCGGCTTCGACTGGCACGCGCCCGAGCCCGGGCTCGGCGCCGACGGCGCGAAGACGAGCCATCTCTACTTCGCGAGCGACTATTTCGACTTCATGTACCGCGCCGCCGAGGCGCTCGTGGCCGCCGGCCACGCCTACGTCGACGAGCAGAGCGCCGAGGAGATGCGCGCCAGCCGCGGCGACTTCTCGACGCCCGGTCGCGCGAGCGCCTTTCGCGCGCGCACGCCCGACGAGAACCTGGCGCGCCTGCGCCAGATGAAGAACGGCGAGCTCGCCGACGGGGCAGCCGTGCTGCGCGCGAAGATCGACATGGCGAGCCCGAACATCAACCTGCGTGATCCGGCGCTCTACCGCATCAAGCGGGCGACGCATCACAACACGGGCGACACGTGGTGCATCTATCCGATGTACACCTACGCGCATCCGATCGAGGACGCGCTCGAGAACATCACGCACTCGGTCTGCACGCTCGAGTTCGAGGACCAGCGACCGTTCTACGACTGGCTGCTCGACACGCTCTGCACGCTCGGCCTGCTGACGCAGCCGCGGCCGCACCAGTACGAGTTCGCGCGCCTCAATGTCACGTACGTCATCACGAGCAAGAGGAAGCTCAGGCAGCTCGTCGACGAGAAGATCGTCGACGGCTGGGACGACCCGCGCATGCCGACGATCGCTGGCCTGCGCCGGCGCGGCTACACGCCGGAGTCGATCCGCCTGATGTGCGAGCGCGCCGGCACGAGCAAGGCGGGCGGCTGGACCGACTACGCGAGCCTCGAGATCGCGCTGCGCGACGACCTCGACGCGAAGGCGCCGCGGGCGATGGCGGTGCTCGATCCGGTGCGCTTGACGCTCACCAACTGGACCGCGATGTTCGGCAGCGAATCGCATCGAGAGCCCGCGCATGCGCCGGTCCATCCGCAGCACGCCGAACTCGGCCTGCGCGACATCGTGCTCGGCCCCGATCTCTGGATCGAGCGCGACGACTTCGCCGAAGTCCCGGCCAAGGGCTTCTTCCGCCTCTTCCCAGGCAACCGCGTGCGCCTGAAGTACGGCTACGTCGTCGAGTGCACGGGCTGCGAGAAGGATGCGAACGGCGCCGTGACGCGCGTCCTCGCCACGGTCGTCGCCGACACCAGGAGCGGCACGCCCGGCGCCGACGCGGTCAAGGTCAAGGGCACGCTCACCTGGCTCGCCGTCGACGACGCCTTGCCGGCCGAAGTGCGCCTCTACGACCGACTCTTCAGCGAGCCGCATCCCGAGGCCGGCGGCAGGGATTTCCTCGCGGGCCTGAACCCGGACAGCAAGAAGATCGTGAGCGCCTATCTCGAGCGCTCGCTGGCCGCCGCGAAGCCTGGCGATCGCTTCCAGTTCGAGCGCCACGGCTATTTCGTCGCCGACCGCGTCGATCACGCCACGGGCCGGCCGGTCTTCAACCGGACCGCGACGCTGCGCGACACCTGGTCGCGCTGAGCGGGCTCACATCGGCGGCGTGAAGCCGTCGCGTCCGGCCGTGATG
>JAYTHL010000247.1:0-5072 GCA_043732605.1 Rhizobacter sp.
CCAGGGCCATTGCGCTCGAGCGCGACAATCATGCCGCCTGGGCGCGGGCAAGCGTGGCCCCGATGGCGCGCGGCGCCGCAGAGCAAGCAAGGATGTCGACGTGAACTGGAACAGCGCAGCGGAGTTCTTCGCGATGGGCGGCTACGGCACCTACGTCTGGGGCGCCTACGTCGTCTGCGCGGCCTGCATGACGATCGAGCCGGTGATGGTCGCACTGCGTCATCGGCGCGCGCGCCGTGCTCTCGGTGGCAGCGAGGTGCGGCGATGAAGCCGCGCCAGAAGCGCCTGGCGATCGCGGCCGGCATCGTCTGTGCCGTCGGCATCGCCGCCGCGCTGGTGCTGAACGCGTTCCAGAGCAACCTCGTCTTCTTCTACTCGCCGTCGCAGATCGCCTCGCACGAAGCTCCGAGCGCGCGCACCTTCCGCCTCGGCGGCCTGGTCGAGAAGGGCACGCTCAAGCGCGACGGCACGGTCGCGAGCTTCGTCGTCACCGACACCGCGCAGTCGATCCAGGTCCGCTACGACGGCATCCTTCCCGACCTTTTCAAGGAGGGCAAGGGCGTCGTCGCCCAGGGCCAGCTCCAGGGCAACGTGTTCGTCGCCCGCGAGGTGCTCGCCAAGCACGACGAGAACTACATGCCGCCCGAAGCCGCAGAGGCGCTCAAGCGCGCGCAGCAGGGCAACGCCAAGCTGGCGGAATCGATGAGCGGCGAGCTGCTGCGCAAGTGAACTCCGGGACCGCATCCAATGATTCCTGAACTCGGCCACTTCGCGCTCTGGATCGCCCTCGGCGTCTCGATCGTCCTCGGCGTCCTGCCGATGGTCGGCGCGGCGCAGAACCGCGGCGACTGGATGGCGCTGGCGCGGCCCTCGGCGCGGCTGCTGTTTGCGCTCGTCGCGTTCGCGTTCCTGTGCCTCGCGGCGTCCTTCGTCGGCAACGACTTCTCGGTGCTCTACGTCGCCTCGAACTCGAACCGCTCGCTGCCGCTGCACTACCGCGTCACCGCCGTCTGGGGCGGCCACGAAGGCTCGATCCTGCTCTGGCTGCTGATGCTCACGTTCTGGACGCTCGCGGTCGCGACCTTCAGCCGGCACCTGCCCGACAAGGTCGTCTCGCGCATCCTCGCCGTGATGGGCCTGCTCTCGTTCGGCTTCCTGCTGTTCCTGCTGATGACGTCGAATCCCTTCGATCGTCTCCTGCCGGTTCCCGCCGACGGCCGCGACCTGAATCCGTTGCTGCAGGACCCGGGCATGGTGATCCATCCTCCCATGCTCTACATGGGCTACGTCGGCCTCTCGGTCGCGTTCTCGTTCGCCGTCGCTGCGCTCATCGGCGGCAACCTCGACGCGACCTGGGCGCGCTGGACGCGGCCATGGACGACCGCGGCGTGGATCTTCCTCACCATCGGCATCGCCCTCGGCAGCGCCTGGGCCTACTACGAGCTCGGCTGGGGCGGCTGGTGGTTCTGGGACCCGGTCGAGAACGCCTCGTTCATGCCGTGGCTCATCGCCACCGCGCTGATCCACTCGCTCGCCGTCACCGAGAAGCGCAACAGCTTCAAGAACTGGACCGTGCTGCTCGCGATCATGGCGTTCTCGCTCTCGCTCCTGGGCACCTTCCTCGTCCGCTCGGGCGTGCTGTCGTCGGTGCACGCGTTCGCGAGCGACCCGCGGCGCGGCCTCTTCATCCTCGTCTTCCTGGTCATCGTGATCGGTTCGTCGCTCTCGCTCTACGCCTGGCGCGCGACCAGCGTCGGCCTCGGCGCGCGCTTCGCGCTGCTCTCGCGCGAGACGCTGCTGCTCTCGAACAACGTGCTCCTCGTCGTCGCCTGCGGCGCGGTGCTGCTCGGCACGCTCTACCCGCTCGCGCTCGACGCGATGAACCTCGGCAAGATCTCCGTGGGCCCGCCCTACTTCGACACCGTCTTCGTACCGCTGCTGACGCCGCTCGTGTTCCTGATGGGCGTCGGGCCGCTGGCGCGCTGGAAGGAGGCGGAGCTGCCCGACCTCGCGTCGCGTCTCAAGTGGGCCGCCGGAAGCGCGGTCGTCGCGACGGTGCTCGTCGCCGTCGCCAAGGGCGGCGTCGGCATCGTCGCCGCGACCGGCCTGCTGATGGCTTTCTGGATCATCTCGTCGGTCGCGACCGACGTCGTCGAGCGGCTGCGGCCCGCAGGCGGCGTCCGCGCCAGCATCGTCCACCGAGCACGGCAGATCCCGCGCTCGATCGTCGGCATGATGGTCGCGCACCTCGGCATCGCGATCTTCATCCTCGGCGTGACGCTGGTGCGCACCGGCGAGGTCGAGCGCGACGTGCAGATGGCCGTCGGCGACACGACGACGATCGACGGCATGGTCTTCACATTCAAGGGCGCGCGCGACGTGCAGGGTCCGAACTACCGCGCCGCGCGCGGCGAGATCGAGGTGACGAAGGACGGCCGCGTGATCAGCACTCTCACGCCCGAGAAGCGCTTCTATCCGGCCTCGCAGTCGACGCTGACCGAAGCGTCGATCGACGCCGGCCTGACGCGCGACCTCTACGTCTCGCTCGGCGAGCCGGTCGCGGGCGGCGCCTGGATCGTGCGCGTCTACGTCAAGCCCTTCGTCGACTGGATCTGGGGCGGCTGCCTGGTGATGGCGCTCGGCGGCCTGATCGCGGCGACCGATCGGCGCTATCGCGCCAAGCTGCGCGAGCGCCAGGCGCAGGCCGCGTTCGCAACGGCCGTGGCATGAAGCGCCTCTGGTTCCTGATCCCGCTGGCGGCGTTCCTCGCGCTGGCGGTCATCCTGTCGATCGGTCTCAAGCGCGATCCGCACGAAGTGCCCTCGCCACTCATCGACAAGCCTGCGCCCAAGTTCTCGCTCGCCCGCCTCGACGACGCGAACAAAGTCGTCAAGCTCGAGGACCTGAAGGGCAAGGCCTTCATCCTCAACGTCTGGGCCTCCTGGTGCGTCGCCTGCCGCGAGGAGCATCCGGTGCTGGTCGAGTTCGCGAAGAAGCGCGCCGTGCCGCTGTACGGCCTCAACTACAAGGACACGCGCGTCGACGCCAACGCCTGGCTCGCGAGCTTCGGCAATCCCTACGACGCGTCGTTCTTCGACGAGGACGGCCGCGTCGGCATCGACTTCGGCGTCTACGGCGTGCCCGAGACCTTCGTCGTCGACGGCAACGGCGTGATCCGGATGAAGCACATCGGGCCGCTCACGCCCGAGGTGCTGGCGACGAAGATCGAGCCGCTCCTGAAGAAGCTCGACGCGTAGATGGCGGGCGAGCGCCTTTCCGGTCGCCTTCGCGAGGCGTGTCGAGCGGCCGTCGCCGCGGCCGCGTTGCTGATCGCGTCTGCCGTCGTTGCGCGCGAAGCAGCACCCGAGGCCGCCGACCCCGCACTCGAGGCGCGCATGGTGCGCATCACGTCGGAGCTGCGCTGCCTCGTCTGCCAGAACCAGACCATCGCCGACTCGAACGCCGCGCTTGCCGTCGACCTGCGCCGCGAGGCGCGCTCGTTGCTGAAGCAGGGCAAGAGCGACCGCGAGGTCATCGACTACATGACCGAACGCTACGGCGATTTCGTCCTCTACCGCCCGCCATTGCGATCGACGACCTTCCTGCTCTGGTTCGGCCCGGGATTGATGCTGCTCGGCGGCGCCGCGGTCCTCGTCGTCGTCCTGCGCCGCCGCAGCCGCCTGGCCGATGCCGCCTTCGAGCCCGACGAGAACGGCGACGATGTCGTCGACACCGCTGCGCGCTCGACCGCCTCGCACGAAGCGGCCAGCGCCGCGCGGCAGCTCTGATGGCGCGCACCGACAACCGCCTCGCCACGGCACGCGCCCGACTGCTTGCGCTCAAGGCGGAGCAGGACGCAGGGCGGCTCGAAGACGCCGCCCACGACGAGCAGCGGCGCACGATCGAGCGCGAGATCGGCGAGCTGCTGATCGGCGGCGAGGCCGCGCCCGCGGCGGCACGACCGTCGGCGCGGCTGGTCGCGCTCCTTTCGGTCGCAGTGCTCGCCATCGCCGGCGTCGGCTACTGGCAGACCGGCTCGCCGTCGCTGGCGCGCACGCAGCCGGCGCTGGTCGGCGAAACCGCCATGGCGCCGAGCGGCCCGGGCGCAGCGAGCGCCGCGACCGCCGTGCAGCAGATCGAGATGATGGTCGGCCAGCTCGCGGCGCGCCTGAAGGACAAGCCGGACGATGCGCAGGGCTGGACGATGCTGGCGCGCTCGTACACGGTCCTCGGCCGCTTCGCCGATGCTCTGCCCGCGTACCAGCGCGCGAGTGAGCTGCAGCCGCCGAACCCCACGCTTCTCGCCGATTGGGCAGATGCTGTCGCGGCGACCAAGGGCAGCGCCGACAACCCGCAGACGGTTGCGCTCGTCGAGCGCGCACTCGGTCTCGATCCGAACCACCTGAAGTCGCTCGCCCTCGCGGGCACGATCGCATACGAGCGCGGCGACTTCACCGGTGCGACGACGCGCTGGCAGAAGATCATCGACCAGCTTCCGCCCGGCAACGAGGTCGCGAAGCAGGTCCAGGCGAGCATCGACGAAGCGCGCGAGCGCGCCGGTGGTGCGACGACGCAGCCGCGCGCCGCAGCGGCCGCGGTAGCCGCGACGCCGAACGCGACATCGACCGCGCGTGCGGCGTCGACCGCAGCCGCCTCGGGCAACACTGCCGTCAGCGGCATCGTCACGCTCGATCCCGCGCTGCGCGCGCAGGCCTCGGCCGACGACTCGGTCTTCGTCTTCGCCCGCCCGGCCAGCGGCGGCCGCATGCCGCTGGCCGTCCTGCGCGCCAGGGTCGCCGACCTGCCGATGACCTTCAAGCTCGACGACAGCATGGCGATGGCGCCCGGCATGACGATCTCGAGCGTTCCGCTCGTCACCGTCGGCGCGCGCATCAGCAAGACCGGCAATGCGATCGCGCAGCCCGGCGATCTTTCCGGCGAGACGCCCGGCGTCGCGCCGGGCACGAGCGGCCTCGCGATCAGGATCGGCAGCGTCGTCGGCCCCCGCTGAGCGCGCGCCGCGACGCCATGCGACGGCTCAGTCGAACACGGTGTCGGCGGGCGCGCTGAAG
>JAYTHL010000248.1:0-5071 GCA_043732605.1 Rhizobacter sp.
GATGACGACGATCTGCGCGTCGAGGTCTCCGTATTCGACGGCGCGTCTGGCGACGAGCGTGCTGAACCCCGAGCCCACCTCGACGATTCGCCTGGGCCGGCGGTCGATGATCATGGACGCGTAGATTTCCGCGTCGGGGGTGTTGCAGAAGGTGTTGTTGACGGCGGCCGAGCCGAAGCTCCAGCGGTTGATCACCTTGTCTTCGCGAAGCTCCTTGAACAGAGCCTGGTGCGTCGGCGAACGCCAGGATTCGAGCTTCGCCAGTTGCTCGCCCGCGCGAAAATCGATGCCGGGCGTGTCGAGCCGGGTCGCCGGCATGTTCCTCTTCTCGTCCGGCCGTGCCGGTGGATGCGCGACCGTGTACTCGCGGGCATGGCGGACGATGGCCAGGTTCTCGCGAAGCTGCGGAGACATGCTCGTGGCGACCGACGTCAATCGGGTGGCAATGCTCATCGTTCGGCTCCTTGGAGGTCAGGCCGAACGCATGGTGGACCTCTTTGCCTCTCCAGCGCAAGCTCCGGGACCCACCCGGTGGAACGCGGACCGGGCCGCTCTAGCCCCACTGCAGGCAGCGCATGCTGAGCGTGCCTGCCTGGAAGCCTTCGAAGCGGTGCCGCGGCACTTCGTCGCGACGCGCGGCGCCGAGCGCGTAGAGGAGCGGAAAGTAGTGGTCGGGCGTCGGCACCGCGGTGCGCGCGCCGGGGGCGAGCGACTCGTACGCGACCAGCGCGCCGGCATCGCCGCGATCGAGCGCGAGCTTGGCGCGTGCGTCGAAGTCGCCCGCCCAGTCGGTCGTGGCGCCGTCCGTGTCGCCGGCGCCCCGTTCGGTGCGCTCGAGGTTGTGGACGATGTTACCGCTGCCGAGCACGAGCACGCCGTCGTCGCGCAGACCGGCGAGCGTCCGCCCGACGGCGAGGTGATACGCCGCAGGCTGGGAGATGTCGATGGAGATCTGGAACACCGGCACGTTCGCGGCCGGATAGAGGCGCGCGAGCACCGTCCACGCGCCGTGATCGAGGCCGCGGCCCGGATCGACCATCGACGGCCGCGGACCGAGCCTGGCGGCGGTCGACGCGGCGAGCGCCGGCGCGCCGGGCGCGGGATAGCGCATCGCATGGAGCTCGGCCGGAAAGCCGCCGAAGTCGTGGATCGTCTCCGGCGCATCTGCGGTCGAGACACGCGTGCCGCGCGACGAGAGCCAGTGCGCCGAGACGACGGCGATGGCGCGCGGCACGCCGAGCTCGCCTCCCCAGGCTTGCAGCGTGCGCGTGAAGCGGTTGTCCTGCAGCGCGTTCATCGGCGAGCCATGGCCGACGAAGATCGACGGCGCCCGGCCCCGCATCGCCGGACGATCGTCGGCCGCGACCGGCAAGGGCGTCGCCGCCTCGGCCCGGCGCAGACCCTGCGCCAGCGTGCCCGAGAGCGCGAAGCCCGCGCCGATGGCGACGAGCTGGCGCCGGCGGTTCACTCGAGGCGGCACGCTTCCTCGAACGTCAGGCGCGGGCTGCGCGCGAAGACCTTCGACGGATCGCCGTGGCCGATGCTGCACAGGAAGTTGGTCTTGACCGTGGTGCCGCTCCAGAACGCGGCGTCGATCTTGTCGTGGTCGAAGCCGCTCATCGGTCCGCAGCCCAGGCCGAGCGCGCGCGCGGCGAGAATGAAGTAGCCGCCCTGGATGCTCGAGTTGCGAAACGCCGTGGTGTCGGCGAACTCCTTCTTGCCGACGAACCACGACTTCGCGTCGGCGTGCGGAAAGAGCTGGGGCAGCTTGTCGTAGAACGCATAGTCGGTGCCGATGATCGCCGTGACCGGCGCCGACTTGGTCTTCTCGACGTTGCCCGGCGAGACGCAGGCGACGAGTTTTTCACGCGCCGCCGGCGTGCGCACGAAGACGATCCGCGCCGGCGAGGAGTTGGCCGAGGTCGGCGCCCATTTCATCAGGTCGTAGAGCTGGCGCAACTGGGCGTCGCTGACCGGATCCGCGGTGAAGCCGTTCTGGGTGCGGGCACTCTCGAAGAGCTGTTCGGTCGTGATGTTCATCGTCGGCGTCGCGTGAGCGTCTGCAGGGTGGGAATCGGCGGATTCTGCGGTGCGCACGGCACGGGCGCATGAAGGGATTCGTCGGCAGCGTTCGCGGCCGGTGAAGGATCGCTCGACAATCGGCGCCATGTTCTCGCCCACCCAGCCCGACGTCCGGGGCTTCTTCGTCGACGCCCGCCGGAAGCGGCGCGAGCGGCTCGTGCTGACGCCGCTCGAGACGATCGCCGCCGACTGGATCGACGCGCATCCCGAGTACGACGCCGACCTCGGCGCCGCGGCGGCCGCGCCAGGCGAGCCAGCCGCGCCGCAAGACGGTCGCGAGAACCCGTTCCTGCACCTGTCGATGCACCTGTCGATCAGCGAGCAGCTCGCGATCGACCAGCCGCCCGGCATCCGCCAGGCGCACGACCTGCTCGCGCGTCGGCGGGGCTCGCCGCACGCCGCCCAGCACGAGGTGATGGAGTGCCTCGGCCGCATGCTCTGGGACGCGCAGCAGAGCGGCGGCGCGCCCGACGGCGAGGCCTACGTCGAGTGCGTGCGCCGGCGCGCGACGCGGCCGTGACCGACGCTGCACGTCGGCCCGCCGTGCGCGGCGCGCTGCTGGCGCTGCTCGCGGCCGCGCTGTTCGGTGCGAGCACGCCGCTCGTCCAGCGCTTCGGCATCGGCCTCGGGCCGTTCACGACCGCGGCGCTTCTCTATGCCGGCGCGGCGCTGGTCGGCGCGCTCTCGACCCGCGGCGTCGACCGCGAGGCCCGGCTCGTGCGCAGCGACGCGCGCCGGCTGCTCGCGGTCGCGGCTTGCGGCGCGGTCGTCGGGCCGGCCGCGCTGGCCTGGGGGCTGCAGCGCGCGAGCGCGACCGACGTCTCGCTCCTGCTCACGCTCGAGGTCGTCTTCACCGCGCTGCTCGCGCGCGTGCTCTACGGCGAGTCGATCGACCGGCGCGTCGCCACGGCGATGGCGCTCCTGGTCGCCGGCGCCGCGCTGCTCGTCGCGCGCGGCCACGGTGCCGGCGCGAGCGCAGCAGCGGGGCTCGTCGCGGTCGTCGTCGCGACCGCCGCCTGGGGCCTCGACAACGCGCTGTCGCGCGCGCTGGCCGACCGCGATCCGGGCCAGGTGGTGATGGCCAAGGCGGCGCTCGGCGCGCTCGCCTCCTCGCTCGTCGCCCTGCTGCTGGCGGAGCCGCTGCCGGGCGCGACGGCGATGCTCGGTCTGCTCGCGGTCGGTGCCACCGGCTACGGCCTCAGCCTGCGCTTCTACCTGCTCGCCCAGCGCGCGTTCGGTGCGACGCGCACCAGCTCGGTGTTCGCGTTCGCGCCGTTCATCGGCGCCGCGCTGGCCTTCGCCCTCGGCGATCGCTCGGGCGACGTGTTGCTCGTCGCCGGCGGCGCGCTCATGCTCATGGGCATCGTCCTGCACCTCTCGGAGCGCCACGTGCACGAGCACGTCCACGACGCGCTCGAGCACGAGCACGCGCACCGGCACGACGACGGCCACCACCAGCACGCGCACCCCGACATGCCGGACGGCGCGCACAGCCATCCGCATGCGCACCGGCCGACGCGCCACGTGCATGCCCATGTCCCCGATGTGCACCATGCGCACCGGCATTGAGGCAGGCGCTCGGTCCGGTCGTCCCGTGCGGGGGCAGACGCGTCGACGGCGCCGCGCGAGCCATTGCATTCCCGTCGTCGCCTCACTATATTGGGCCTCTACTGGTGACCGAGGACTCGCGATGGCATCCACTTCTTCGAATCCCATCGACATGCAAAAGCTGGTGAGCGAGGCGGCAAAGCTCGAGCTCAAGCTGCTGAACGCGGGGGTCGAAGCGATCCAGGTCTACATCAACCAGGCCGCGCGCCTGTCGAGCCTCGCCGGCGACACCCTGCAGGCAATCCAGGACGACAAGGCGACCTTGGCCGACACGGCCCACAAGCTCACCGAGTTCGGTCGCCAGAACGTGCAGGCCTACGCCGAACTGTCGCAACGCCTCGGCACGTCGTACTACAACGAGCTCGACCGCTTCGCCGCCAGCGCGCTCAAGGCCAAGGCGGCGGCCGCCAAGGTGGAAACAGTCGTGCGGCCGCCAAGGAAGGTGGCCGCGAAGGCGGCACGTTCGGCGAAGCGAGCGGCCCCGCGCTCGTGACGATGAACCTCGCCGTCGAGCGGCGGGTTCTCGATCACGACGCCAACTCGAACGGCGAGCGCTCGGTCACCCGACGCGAAGCCGATGCCCTGATCGCAGGCGGCCTGTACCGCTCCAGCACCGGTTCACCTGCCAGCGCCAGCCACTGGCGGCGCTCGCTGCCCGACGGTTCGTGCCTGCACCTGGTGGTACAGGCACGCCGGCGTCGTCTTCACCATGACGCATACGACCCGCACGCCAGCCTTTTCTCGTTGGGCATGCACATGACCCACGAGGCACGCTCCGAAGCCGCGGCATTGGCAGCGCTGGCGTGGTCGGCGGTCACGCTCCTGGCACGCTAGCGGTCACGCGCCTGGCCGCCGCGTCGACCAGGCTGCGCCAATGACCGGCCAGCAGCGAGCCGAAGATGGTGCGAAGCCCTTCGTTCGTGGCCACGACGTGGCACTGCAAGTCGATCCGGGTGCCGCGGCCGCCGACCGCCGGCGACAGTTCCAGCGTCCCGTGGCAATGTCCGGGCACCTGCACCGCCGCGGATTCGGCCTGCCAGCGAAATGCGAGGGCGCCGATCTGGCGTTCCAGCGTCAGGGTCCAGTCGAGCAGGCCGTCTTCGAGATGGGGTTGCAGCAGTGCGGGAACGGTGGCTCGCGCACGCCACCGCTGCACGCAGACGACGCGGCCTTCTGGCGTAATGCGCCGGCTGATCACCCGGGCGCTGTCCACGTGGTCGAACTCGCACGCCAGCTCGCACGTGTGATCGCACAGCGCCTGCATCATCGGGGCGGGTGCTTGCATTACCACCAGCATCAGCTTCATTCGCGGGCGGCCTGCACTCGGGGGTCGAGCTTCAGGCGGGCCATCACCGTGTCGGAGATCTGGCCGCGGTCGATC
>JAYTHL010000249.1:0-5062 GCA_043732605.1 Rhizobacter sp.
AGGATCTGCGGAAACGCGCGGATCTCGGCCTCGATCTCGCGCACGCGGCCGAAGTCGTCGCCGCCGATGCTGACGCTCACGTAGGCCGTCACGGCCAGGCCGATCGCTTCGGGCGCGATCTCCGCCCGATAGCCGCGGATCACGCCGCGCTCCTCGAGCGAGCGCACGCGCCGGAAGCACTGCGGCGCCGAGAGGTGGATGCGCGCCGCGAGATCGACATTCGAGATCCGGCCGTCGACCTGGACGGCTTCCAGAATCTTGCGATCGACGGCGTCGAGACTAACTGCCATGGCATTGAAATCGGTTGATGACGCACGAATCTTGCGCTGCTCGAGCGATTCACGCAACAAATAGAAAGCACATTTCGCGCTCTTCCGGGGAAACTGTCTGCTGACCCGATGGAGCGACATATGACCACCAGCACCCTCAATCCCACGACGACGCGCGCATCGCAAGGCGAATTGCCGGCTGATCTCGAGCGGCGCTACGGCGCGGCCAACTATCACCCGCTGCCCGTCACGCTGCAGCGCGGCGCCGGCGTGTGGCTGTTCGACGACCACGGCCGCCGTCACCTCGACATGATGTCGGCGTACTCGGCAGTGAGCTTCGGCCACGGTCATCCGGCGCTCGTCGGCGTGCTCACCGAGCAGGCCGCCCGCCTCGCGGTGACGAGCCGCGCCTTTCACACCGATCGCCTCGGGCCGTTCCTGCGCGCCATCTGCGAGACGACGGGGATGGCCAAGGCGTTACCCATGAACACGGGAGCCGAGGCCGTCGAGACGGCGGTCAAGGCTGCGCGCAAGTGGGGCTACAAGATCAAAGGCATCGCCGACGGCCGTGCCGAGATCATCGTCGCCGCCGGTAATTTCGCCGGCCGCACGACGACCATCGTCGGCTTCTCGAGCGAGCCGCAATACCGCGACGGCTTCGGCCCGTTCGCGCCCGGCTTCGTCAGCGTGCCTTTCGGCGACGCCGATGCGCTCGAGGCGGCGATCACGCCGAACACTGCCGCGTTCTTGGTCGAGCCGGTCCAGGGCGAGGCCGGAATCATCGTCCCGCCGGCGGGCTACCTGGCTCGTGCGCGCGAGATCTGCACGCGCCGCGGCATCCTGCTGATCTGCGACGAGGTCCAGACCGGCCTCGGCCGCACCGGCGCCGTTCTCGCCTGCGACCACGACGGCATCCGGCCCGACGGCCTGGTGCTCGGCAAGGCGCTCGGCGGCGGCCTGCTGCCGGTCAGCGCGTTCGTCGCGACCGAGGAGCTGATGTCGGTGTTCGCGCCCGGCGACCACGGCAGCACCTTCGGCGGCAATCCGCTGGCGGCGGCGGTCGGCGAAGCGGCGCTCGCGCTGCTGCTCAAGGATCGCCTGTCGGAGAAGGCGCGCGTGCGCGGCGACCAGCTGATCGCCAAGCTGCGCGCGATCGGTCATCCGGCGATCAGCGAGGTGCGCGGCAAGGGCTTGCTCATCGGCGTCGAGATCGATCCGGCGTTCGCGAGCGCGCGCCGCGTCTGCGAAGGCCTGCTCGAGCGCGGCGTGCTCAGCAAGGACACGCACGGCACGGTGGTGCGCTTCGCGCCGCCGCTGATCGTCGAGAGCGAACACATCGACCTCGCGGTCGAGGCGCTGACCGACACGCTCGCATCGCTCTGATCCACCGGCCTCGGGCCGGATCAGTGAAGGGCGAACCGGCCAGCGACGCCGCAGAAGACGGCGAAGCCGACCCAGTGGTTGAGGCGGAACGCGCGAAAGCAGCCTTCGCGCGTCCGGTCCTTGATGAGCGTGTAGTGCCAGAGCGCGATCGCTCCTGCGGCGAGGAGCCCGGCGGCGTACGGCCAGCCGTAGCCGAGGCGTGATCCGACCACGGCCCAGATCGCGAGGAAGACCGCGTAGAACGCCATCACCGCGGCGACGTCGAAGCGGCCGAGCGTGATCGCCGACGTCTGTATGCCGATCTTGAGGTCGTCGTCGCGATCGACCATCGCGTACTCGGTGTCGTAGGCGAGCACCCAGAACAGATTGCCGAGCAGCAGCCATCCGGCGGTCGCCGGCACGGCGCCGACGAGGCTCGCGAGCGACCAGCCGTCGCCGCCGCCGACCGCCGCGAACGCCATCGGGATGCCGAAGCTGAACGCGACGCCGAGGACGGCCTGCGGCATCGAAACGAAGCGCTTGCTGAACGGATAGACGAGCGTCACGGCGAGCGCTGCACAGCTCCAGACGACGGCTGCGAGGTTGACGGTCAGGACGAGCGCGAACGCTGCGAGAGCGAGCACGGCGCCGACTGTCAGCGCTTCGCCGACGCCGATCGCGCCGCTCGTCACCGGCCGTGCCGCGGTGCGCTTGACGTGCTTGTCGTAGTCGCGATCGACGACGTCGTTGGCGGCGCAGCCGGCGCTGCGCATGAGGAAGGTGCCGAGCACGAAGACGACGACGAGGTGCCAGCCGGGGAAGCCGTTCGCCGCGATCCAGAGCGACGAGAGCGTCGGCCAGAGCAGGAGCAGCGTGCCCGCGGGGCGATTCCAGCGGATCAGGTCGAGGTACAGCGAGAGCCGCGATCGGCTCGGCGGCCTCGCTCCGGCCTCGGCCCGACTCATCGCTTCGGCAGCGCGCCGAGCAGCTTGAGCGCGCCGATGAACGCGTCGAGGCGCCGCTTCATGAAGTCGTCGTGGACGACGAGCTCGTCGTCGAACACCATGGTGCGCGCGGCGCTGCGACCGTCGCGCGGCCACGGAGGCGCGCCGGGCGACTCGGGGATTGCGGCGCGTGCGAAGGCGGCCCACAGATCGCCGACCTGCGTCGAGAACGCGCGGTCGGCGTCGCTCACTTTCGCACCGAGGCAGGCGCAGTCGTCGTCGATGCCGAACACCGACGGGATCTCCCCGCCGTGCGGCACGCCGGCCATCGTCGGGCGCTGGTTCGTCGGGACGCGGCTGAAGTAGTAGCGCCAGGTCGGTGCGCGCGTCGAATGAAGGTAGGCGATGCGGCGCGCGAAGGCGCTGAAGACGACGTCGCGCACCACCTCGCGGCCGAGCTGCGCGTCGTCGGTCACGTCGGGATAGAGTGGCTTGATCGCGATCCGCGCCGCGCCCAGCTTCTTGACGAGCACCGCCGGCTCGATGCCGAAGGCGACCGCGACACTCGCCTCGTCGCTGTTGTTGCCGATGACGAGCGGCAACGCCGCTTCGTCGCCGCGCTGGAAGGTCGCGAGGATCGACGCTGGCAGCGCGGCGTCGCCGATCACCAACGACGGTGCCAGCGACGTGCCCTTGTCCTTGACGGCGAAGAAGCGGTCTGCCGGCACGGCGCGCAGCTCGGCGAGCGACGCGCTTGCGCCCGGCAGACCGAGCGCGCTCGCGACCGCGACGCCGACCGTGCGCGCCTTCTGGCGGGTGTGGCTCGGGATGCCGTAGGCGCTCTGCGCGATGCCGCGCTGGAAGAGGCCGTGCGCGAGTGGCGACGCGTACAGCGCGAGCACGCTCTCGGCACCGGCCGACTCGCCGAAGATCGTCACGTTCTTCGCATCGCCGCCGAACGACGCGATGTTGTCGCGCACCCACTTCAACGCGGCGATCTGGTCGAGCAGGCCGAAGTTCACCGGACCGCCGGGCACAGCCGCGTCGAGCGCGGGATGCGAGAAGAAGCCGAGCGCGCCGAGCCGGTAGTTGAACGTGACCACGACGACGCCGCGGCGCGCGAGCGCCTTACCGTCGAAGACGTTCTGGCTGCCGGCGCCGATGACGAATGCGCCGCCGTGGATCCAGACCATGACCGGCAGCTGCGCGCCCGCGTCGACGCGCGGCGTCCAGACGTTGAGCGTCAGGCAGTCTTCGGAGGTCGGTCCGGGATCGCCGGCCTGGTCGAGCGAGACCGCACGGTCCTGCGGGCACGCCTTGCCGAACGCGGTCGCGAGGCGCGCGCCGGTCCATGGTGCCGCCGGCTTGGGTGCATGCCAGCGCAAATCGCCGACGGGCGCCGCTGCATACGGGATGCCGCGGAAGTTCGTCATGCCGTCCACGATCGCGCCCTCGACGATGCCTGCGACCGTCGCGGCGCGCGGCGCGTTCTGCGCGTGCGCCGCGACGGCGGCGGTCAGGAGCAGCGCGACGACCGCGAGGGCGCGACGGATGCCGGCGAGCGCCATCGCGTCAGCCCTCGAGTTGCTTCTGGAACACCAGCCCCGCGTGCTCGCGCAGGGCGTGGAACTTGATCTTCGGCCAGTTCGCCTCGATCGCGCGCAGCTCGGGCGCGTACTCCACGAGCACCGTCGGCGCATCGACGGCGTCGTAGGCGACGCGATGCTGGTTGGCGTCGATGAAGCGCTGCAGCTCACGCTCGCCGCCGTCGGCCGGGTCGCACGTGACCCAGCGCGCGACCTGGAAGCGCGACGGCATGATGCGCGCCTTCACGCCGTACTCGTGCTCGAGCCGATGCGCGACGACCTCGAACTGGAGCTGGCCGACAGCACCGAGCAGCAGCAGCGATCCGGCGACCGGACGGAAGACCTGGATCGCGCCTTCTTCGCCGAGCTGCGTCAGGCCGGCGCGCAGCTGCTTGGTGCGCAGCGGGTCGGCGACCTCGACCGAGCGAAACATCTCGGGCGCGAAGAACGGCAGCCCCGTGAACTGCAGCGCCTCGCCTTCGGTGAGCGTGTCGCCGAGCTGGAGCACGCCGTGGTTCGGGATGCCGATGATGTCGCCGGCATAGGCCTCGTCGAGCAGCTCGCGCCGCTGCGAGAGAAAGCTGACGACGGTGTTCGGGCGCAGCTCCTTGCCCGAACGCACGACCTTCAGCCGCATGCCGCGCTCGAAGTGTCCAGATGCGACGCGCACGAACGCGATCCGGTCGCGGTGCGCCGGATCCATGTTCGCCTGGATCTTGAACACCACGCCGGTGAACTTTTTCTCGTCGGGCTCGACGATGCGCTGGATCGCGGCGCGCTCGCCCGGCGGCGGCGCCATGTCGACGAGCGCGTCGAGCACCTCGCGCACGCCGAAGTTGTTGATCGCCGAGCCGAAGAACATCGGCGTCTGCCGGCCGGCGAGAAAGGCCGCTTCGTCGAA
>JAYTHL010000250.1:0-15317 GCA_043732605.1 Rhizobacter sp.
GCGGCGACGGCCATCCGGTGCTGGTCTTTCCAGGCATGGGCGCCAATGACGCGACGACGGTGCCGCTCCGGCATCTGCTGAAGGAGCTCGGCTACGAGACCCACGCCTGGGGACAAGGCCTCAACTTCGGACCCCGTCCGGGCGTCCTCGAGCGTTCGGCCGACGACATCCGCACGCTCGCGGACAAGCACGGCCAGACCGTCAGCCTGATCGGCTGGAGCCTGGGCGGCATCTATGCGCGCGAGCTCGCCAAGCTCCATCCCGATCTCGCGCGTTGCGTCATCACCCTCGGCACGCCGTTCACCGGCCATCCGAAGGCGACCAACGCATGGCGGATCTACGAGCTGCTGAGTGGCAACAAGGTCGGCAACGGCGACGTGATGGAGCAGATCCGCGGCGCGCCGCCGGTACCGACGACGTCGATCTACTCGCGCAGCGACGGCATCGTCTCCTGGCGCTGCAGCCTGAACGAGCCGTCGCCGCTGGCCGAGAACATCGAGGTGCCCGCGAGCCACGTCGGCCTCGGCATGAATCCGCTCGCCCTCTACGCCGTCGCCGACCGGCTGGCCCAGCCGATCGGGGCGTGGCGCAGCTTCGAAGCATCCGGCGCCCGTCGCTGGTTCTTCCGGACCGGCGCGCCCGAGGGCGCCGCCGTCGCCGGCTGACCACCGCGGCCCGCGCCTCGATGCAGATCAGCACCAACGGCACGCAGCTCGAGATCGAGGACCACGGTTCGCCTTCGGGCGAGCCGCTGCTCCTCATCATGGGGCTCGGCATGCAGCTGCTCGGCTGGCATGCCGACTTCATCGCGCTGCTCGTCGCTCGCGGCTTTCGCGTCATCCGCTTCGACAACCGCGACAGCGGTCTGAGCGAAAGCTTCGATGCCGACGGGGTGCCGAACCTGGCGATCGACTCGCTGCGATACACCTTCGGCATCCGCGTGAAGAGCCCGTACACCTTGGCCGACATGGCCGCCGACAGCGTCGGCATCCTCGACGTGCTCGGCATCGATCGGGCGCACGTCTGCGGTGCGTCGATGGGCGGGATGATCGCCCAGCACCTCGCGACTCGATGGCCCGGGCGCGTCAAGAGCCTGACGCTGATTATGACCAGCAGCGGCGCCCGTCGCCTGCCCGGGCCGTCGCTGAAGGTGCGCGCGGCGATGATCTCGCGGCCCGCGGACCCGGGATCGATCGACAGCATCGTCGAGCACTACGTGCGGCTCTATGCGTTGATCGGCAGCCCTGGCTATCCTGCCGCGCCCGACGAGCTGCGCAAGCGGTTCTCGGTCTCGATCCGCCGCTCGTACCGGCCCGCGGGAACGGCGCGCCAGATGGTGGCGATCGCCGCCGACGGCGATCGCTCACTGAGCCTATCGCGCATCGTCGCGCCAACGCAGATCATCCACGGCGCGGCCGACGCACTCGTGCCGGTCGCGGCCGGCCGCGATCTCCACGCCAAGATCGCCGGCGCCGCGATCGACATCATCGACGGCATGGGCCACGACCTGCCGCGAGCCCTCTGGCCGCGCTTCGTCGCCGACATCGCCGGCGTCGCGGCGCGCGCCGCCGCGGCGCCCATGCCGCGACGCCAAGGGGCCACGGCAACATCCCCCTGAGACGCGGGGTCTGTGCAGGCCGACCGGCGTGACATTTCGCCCGTTCCGGCGGTGCGGTGGAGGCCCCTTTAGCGACGATACTTTCAGCTCACGCCCGGCCGTTCGTCAGGCCACGGCCAGGGTTCGCCTGAAGCTGCCACCATGAGCCTGAGCGATTCGTCGACCACTGCTGCACTCGCCGCCGCCCAGGACAAGATCCGCGCGACCGCGGCCGGCATCGTCGTCGACGTCGCCAACAGCCTGCTGATGCAGATGAAGTCTGCGTCGACCTACCGCGAACGCGGCCAGATCGCCTTCGCGCAGATCCACATCCTCGAGAGCCGCGAGCTTTTCCTCGCGTCGTTCGCGGCCGCGCTGCGCGACAGCATCGCCGAGGACGTGAGCGAGCGCAGCAGCCCGGGCGAAGACAAGGCCAAGACCGACTGGCAATCGATCAGCCTGGTCGGCGAAGACCAGATCGAGGAACGCATCTCGTTCGGCCGAATCGGCCAGGTGATCTCGCACGGCAGCGAGGCCGAGCTGCGCGAGCTCGACGGCTACATGAACGCGCTCCTTCAGACCGGCTGGGCCGACCCCGAGCGCAATCCGCTGCGTGGTGCGGTGCTCGGCCTGGCGCTGCACAAGGCGATCGAGAAGATCACCGACGAGCCCGGCACGCAGAAGATCTTCGCCCGTGAGTTCGGCCAGGCCATGGCCAACGCGATGCCCGCGTGCTACCAGTCGATCATCGCCGACCTGACGCGGCGTGGCGTGCGGCCGACCGATCTCGGGATGCGTCCGACCGAGGGCTTCGGCGCGCGCCCCGCCGCGCGGCCGGCCGCTCCGGGCCCCGCAGGCCCCGGCCCGGCCTTCGACGAAGCGCGCAAGGCCTGGGAGATGTCGTGGCAGGGGCGGATCGGCGTCGAGAACCCCGGCGGCACGCGCGACTGGGAGCGCTCGATCCTCGGCCGGCACAGCGATCCGATCTCCGAGAGCGGCGATCCCGAGAGCTCGGCCGGTTTGCTCGACCGCCTGATCCGCGGCGCGATGCCCGCGTCGTTCGGCGCGGCGCAGGGCGCGTCGCGCGCGTCGGGTGCAGCCGAGGCCGACGTGGAGCTGATGAGCCTGCTGCGCCGACTCAACGGCAGCGTCAGCATGCGCGGCGAGCTCGATCCGGCGCGCGACAGCGGCTACGGCCCGTACACGCGCGACGGCGACGCCGACTTCGCGGCCTCGACCCGGCCCGGCGTGCCGCTCGGCGCCTACCAGGTGCAGGCGCCGTCGAGCGGCCTCTCGGGGCTGATGGCCGCGAATCTCATCCGCGCCCACCGCGACGAGCTGATGCAGGCGTCGCGCGGCAAGCTCGATCACTTGGTCATCGAGGTCGTCAGCAGCCTGTTCGACCAGATCCTCTCCGATGCGCGCGTGCCGCCTCAGATGGCGCGCCAGATCGCGCGGCTGCAGCTTCCGGTGCTGCGCGCCGCGCTCGTCGACAGCAGCTTCTTCTCGTCGCGGCGCCATCCGGTGCGGCGCTTCATCAACCGCATCGCTTCGCTCGCCTGCGCCTTCGATTCGTTCGAGACCGGCCCGGCGCGCGAGCTGCTCGATCGCATCAGCGGCCTGGTCAAGGAGATCGTCGACGGCGACTTCGACCAGCTCCAGACCTACGACGCCAAGCTGCTCGAGCTCGAGCGCTTCGTCGCCGAGCAGACGCATGCGGAGATCCGCGAGAGCTCCGCTGCCGCGACCTTGCGCGGCAAGGAGCTCGAATGGCGCGTCCAGCAGCGCTTCAGCCAGCGCCTCTTCGCAGCCCTCGAGCCGCTCGCGCTGCCGGCCTTCGTGCGCGACTTCCTGGCCGGCGTCTGGGGCCAGGCGATCGTGATGGCGTCGCGGCGCGACGGCGCCGAGAGCACGCACGCGCAGAGCCTGCGCCGCACTGGTGTCGCGCTGGTGACCAGCATCCAGCCGAAGCGATCGCTCGAGGAGAGAAAGCAGTTCGTCGTCGCGTTGCCCGGCCTCATGTCCGAGCTCACCGCCGGCATGAAGTTCGTGGAGTGGCCGCAGGCTGCGCAGGACGCGTTCTTCGGCCAACTGATCTCGCAGCACTCGGGCTCGCTGAAGGGCACCGATCGCAGCGACCTCGATCACAACATGCTGGTGCGAACGCTCGAGGCCGCGTTCCGGATTCCGGTGCCGAGCCCCGAGGAGGCCGCAGCCGAGCCCGAGCCCGAGCAGGCGCAGTCCGCGATCCCGGTCGTCGAGCAGCGCTTCTCGGCTGCGGAAGGCGAAGCGATCGGTCTGATCTCCGAAGGCGAGATCGACTGGTCGCGCCATCCGGCGAACGAAGCGCGCGCGGCGCTGGCCAAGCGTGCTGCCGAGGCGCAGGCCGCTGCCGCGCTCGCGCCGCCGCCGGATCCTTCCGCGTCGGTCGACATCGCCCTGGGCGACGACGCTGGCGACGCGGTGCCGTTCCCCGTGCTGTCGCACGGCGACGCCGATGCGCCCGCGCCGTCGATGCTCGCGCCGGATCCGGCGATCGAGGAGCCGGTCGAGTCGCCCGAGCTCGCGGCCGGGCCGCAGCTGCGCGATCACCTCCAGCTCGGCTTCTCGTACCAGCTCAATCTCAAGGACCAGTGGGAGAAGGTCCGCCTGACCTACATGAGCCCGGGCCGCACGCTCTTCCTGTTCGCCCACGGCGTCAAGGGCCGCGAGACGATCTCGATGACGGCGCGAACGCTCGCGCGCTTGTGCGAGGGCGGGCGGATGCGTGCCTTCGAGAACGCCTTCCTGATCGACCGCGCGACCCAGCGCGCGCGCCAGCAGCTGGCATCGATCGGCCGGTCCGATGCGGGCATGGCGGCTGCCTGAGCGCCGCCTCGACAGACAAGCCGAGGTCTAGCGCGTGCGCTGACGCTCCGAGAGGGACGCCGCCAGCGCGTACGAGTCCCGCCAGGCGCGGATGCCGCGGAAGATCGCATAGCCGACCGCCACGAAGAGCGCCAGCTTCCAGCCCGCGGAAAGGGCGATGTCCAGCAAGCTCCTCGCCTCGGGCTCGCGCGATTGCACAGACGACTCCTTGCGCGGCCGCGGCGGCAGGGCCGACAGATCGACGACGTCGGTCGCGGCCGATGCAGCCGCGGAAGCGGGTGTCGCCGTGACCGGGCTGCACGGCGTGTCCTGCAGCGTGAGCCGGCCGGATGCGTCGGCGCAGCGGTTGACCTGGATCGCCCGGACGTCGACAGTCGTTTGGCGAGTCGGTTGCGGCTCGTCGACCTCGATCACCTTGGGCGGCGAGACCAGGGCCAGCACCTCCTGATGATCGCGGGCGTGCGCTGCGACGGTCGCCGACAGGAGCAGGGCCAGGAGAATGCGCTTCATGCGAGGGTCGTGCGAAGAGGGCAGTGCCGACGGAAGGCGAAATTCTCCACAGGTTCTCGATCTGCCGGGGCAGGACTATCCCAAGTCGCTGCGTCCGCCGATGCGGCGCGCCAACGGACAATGACGCCCATGCCGTCGAGCCAGTCGAACCCCGTGCCGTCGCGATGCGAAAGACATCTGTGCACGACGTGAACGCGCCGCTCTCGCCCTGGCGCCTCTCGGTCGCACCGATGATGGATTGGACCGATCGGCACTGCCGCTTCTTCCACCGTCTGTTGACGACGCGTGCACGGCTCTACACCGAGATGGTGACGACGGGCGCGCTGCTGCACGGCGACGTCGCGCGTCACCTCGGCTTCGACGCCTTCGAGAAGCCGGTCGCCCTGCAGCTCGGCGGCAGCGAGCCCCACGATCTTGTCGCCTGTGCGACGCTCGGCGAGCGCTGGGGCTATGCCGAGATCAACCTCAACTGCGGCTGCCCGAGCGAGCGCGTGCAGCGCGGCGCGTTCGGCGCCTGCCTGATGGCCGAGCCGACGCTCGTCGCGACATGCATCGCGGCGATGCGCGATGCGGTCGCGATCCCGGTGACGGTCAAGCACCGCATCGGTCTCGATCGTTCGGAGGACTACGGCTTCGTCCGCGACTTCGTCGGCACCGTCGCCGAGCGCGGCGGCGCGAGCGTCTTCGTCGTCCACGCGAGGAACGCCTGGCTGCGCGGCGTCAGCCCGAAGGAGAACCGCGAGCTGCCGCCGCTGCGCCACGACGTCGTGCGCGCGTTGAAGCGCGACTTCCCGAAGCTGGTGTTCGTCGTCAACGGCGGCATCGCCGACGGCGACGCGATCGAGGCGCAGCTGCAGTCGCTCGACGGCGTCATGGTCGGCCGTGCCGCGTACCACCATCCGTGGGACCTGGCCGACTGGGACCGGCGCTTCTTCGGCGATGCCGCGTCGACGCTCGACCGCGACGCCGTCGAGGACGCGATGGTCGACTACATGGAGCGTCTGCTCGCGCGCAGCGGCGAGCCCTGGTCGCACGTCTCGCGCCACATCCTGGGCCTGCGCAACGGCGAGCCCGGGGCCCGGCGCTGGCGCCAGGTCTGGTCGGACCATCGCCTGAAGGGAGAGGCGCCGCGCGTCGTCTCGCGGCTGGCGCGCGACGCGCTCGCGGGCCGTTTCAGCGAGGCGAGCGCGACGGCCACGTCGCCAGCACCACGCCTCCCAGCGCCAGCGCGAACGCAGCCGCTTGCGACGTCGTGAACTCCTCGCCGTAGAACATCGCGCCGACCGCCGCGGCGCTGACCGGCAGGAACACCGTGAAGATGCCGGCCGAGGAGGCCGGCACGTGCTTCAGGCCGGTCATCCACAGCCATACCGTGACGACGCTCGCGGCGATCGAGTACACGACGAGCAGTACCCACGACGACGCCGGGATGAAGGCCGGCGAGAAGTCGCGGAGCTGCCAGAGAGCGAATGGCGCGACAAGTGCCAAGCCCCAGAGGTTGATGAGGGCGCTGATGCGCTTCGGACCGATCGTCGCCGAGAGCTTCTTGCCGAGCACGACGTAGGTCGCCTCGCAGGTCACGGCGCCGAGGAGGAGGGCGACGCCGACGAGCGAGCCGCTGGCGAGTTCGCCGTCGGCGTCGCGCGCGAACGCGACGAGGGCGATGCCGGCGATCGCGCAGGCGATGCCGGCGCCGACCCGCGGCTTGACGCGCTCGCCGAGCAGCCCCCACGAGAGCAGCGCGACGACCGCGGGCAGCGCGGCCATGATCACGCCGGCCGAGAGCGCCGAGCTCTGGCGGATGCCGAACAGCATGCAGATCGAGAACAGGAAGTTGCCGAAGAACGACTCGAGGAACAGGAGCCGGTGCGTGCGCGCGTCGAGTGGCGGTTCGTCGGCCGGCCGGCGCAGCCACGGCGCCATCGCGACAGCGCCGATCGCGAAGCGCAGGCCCGCGAGCACGAAGATCGGGAAGACAACGACCAGCGCCTTCGAGAAGCCCACGTAGGCGCCGACGATCGCCATCGACGCGGCGAGCGCGACGTAGGCCAGGCCGGTGCGCGCCGTGCCGCCGCTCATGCCGCGGCCGACGGTCGCTTCGCCGCTGCCGCATCGAGCACGCGGCGGCGCTCGTTGGCGGCGATGACGAAGCTCGCGACGACGACGCCGATCGCGACGACGGCGATGATGATCGTCGCCACCGCGTTGACGCTCGGATTGAGGCCGAGCCGGGCGCGCGAGAAAATCACCAGCGGCATCGTCGTCGCGCCCGGGCCGGAGAGGAAGGCCGAGAGCACGACGTCGTCGAGCGACAGCGTGAAGGTGAGCAGGAACGCCGAGAGCAGGGCCTGGCCGATCATCGGCAGCGTCACGAGCCAGAACACCTGCCACGGCCGCGCGCCGAGGTCGAGCGCGGCCTCCTCGAGCTGCGGATTGAGCGTCTGCAGGCGGGCGCGGATGACGACCGTCGCGTAGGCCAGGCCGAGCAGCAGATGGCCGAGCCAGATCGTCATCATCCCGCGCTCGGGAAAGCCGACGCCAAAGGCCGCTTCGGTCGCGCGCTGAAGCGAGACGAGCATCAGCAGCAGCGACAAGCCGATGATCACCTCCGGCATCACGAGCGGCGCGGCGACCATGCCGGTGAAGAGCGTGCTGCCGAAGAAGCGCGGATAGCGCACGAGCGCGAAGGCAGCCAGGGTGCCGAGCACGACCGAGGCGCAGGCCGTTGTGAGGGCAACCTTGAACGAGAGCGCCAGACCCGCGAGCAGCTCGCGATCGGAGGCGAGCGCGACGTACCAGCGCAGCGTGAAGCCGCGCCAGACGTTGGCCACCGGCGAGTCGTTGAACGAGTACGCGACGAGCGCGACGATCGGGATGTAGAGGAAGGCGTAGCCGAACGCGAGCCAGGCGCGCGCGAACCAGCGGTTGACGGCCGATGCTCGCATCGCTTCAGGTCGACCGCGCCGACGCTTCGGCCTGGTAGCGGCTGAACGCCGCCAGCGGCACGACCACCAGCAACACCATCGTCACCGCGACGGCGCAGGCCATCGGCCAGTCGTTGTTGCTGAAGAACTCGTCCCAGAGGGTGCGGCCGATCATCTGCGTCTGCGGCCCGCCGAGCAGCTCGGGGATCACGTACTCGCCGACGCACGGGATGAAGACGAGCATCGAGCCGGCGATGATGCCCGGCCGCGAGAGCGGCACGGTGACGCGCCAGAACGCCGTCCACGCCGATGCGCCGAGATCGGCCGCGGCTTCGAGCAGGCGCAGATCCATCTTCGCCAGCGTCGAGTAGAGCGGCAGGATCATGAACGGCAGGTAGGTGTAGGTCATGCCGAGGATGAGCGAGAACGGCGTGTTCATGAGCTGGCCCGGGCCGGGGATGAGGCCGACCGCCGCCATGGCGCGGTCGAGCCCAACGGCTTCGATCGCATTCGCCGCCAGCCCCTGCTCGGTCAGCAACGCCTTCCACGCGTACACGCGCAGCAGGAACGACGTCCAGAAAGGCAGCATGACCAGCATCAGCAACGCAGGCTGGAGCGAGCGGCGCGAGCGCGCCATGAAGTACGCGAACGGGTAGCCGATCGCGAGGCACAGGACCGTCGTCACGGCCGCGAACAGCAGACTCGAGCCGTAGGTGCGCAGGTAGAGGTCGTCCTGGGCCAGCAGCAGGTAGTTGCCGAACCTCAGGCTGAAGGCGATCGTGCCGTCCTTCCAGGCGACGATGTCCTTGACCGTCGTCGCCTCCATCTCGGAGACGCTGATCCGCGCGACGACGAGGAAGGGCAACAGGAAGAACGCGAGCAACCACGCGTACGGCACCGCGATGACGGCGAAGCGCCCGCCGCGGCCGGCGCGGCTCATTGCGGCAGGACGACCTGCGACAGGTCGGACCAGCTCGCCCTGGCCGCATCGCCCCAGGTGAGCGGCCGGTCAGGCTGACGCTCCACATTGGTCTGGCTCACCTTGAGCACGCGCCCGCCGGCGAGCTGCAGGTGGTAGACGGTGTAGTCGCCGAAGTACGCCATGTCCTTGATCGTGCCGCGGGCCTCGTTGAAGGGCTTGGCGTCGACTTCTGTTGGCGACGATGACACCTTGTCGCGCTCGAGACGGATCTTCTCGGGACGCACGGCCACGGTGACCGCCATGCCGCGCGTGCCGGTGATGCCGTGGCCGATCCAGTGACGCACGTCGCCGCAGTCGACGACGACGTGATCCGCTTCGTCTTCGACGAGCGTGCCGTCCATGAGATTGACGTTGCCGATGAAGTCGGCGACGAAGCGGCTCGCCGGCGTCTCGTAGATCTCCGCCGGCGCGCCGACCTGCAGGAAGCGGCCCTCGCTCATCACCGCGATGCGCGAGGCCATCGTCATCGCCTCTTCCTGGTCGTGCGTGACCATGACGCAGGTGACGCCGACGTCGTGGACGATGTTGGCGAGCTCGATCTGCGTCTCCTCGCGCAGCTTCTTGTCGAGCGCGCCGAGCGGCTCGTCGAGGAGCAGGAGCTGTGGCTTCTTCGCCAGGCTGCGCGCGAGCGCGACGCGCTGCTGTTGTCCGCCCGAGAGCTGATGGGGCTTGCGCTTCGCGTACGCGCCGAGCTGCACGAGCTTGAGCATCGCGTCGACCCGGCTCTGGATCTCGGCGGCCGGCAGCCTGTCGCGGCGCAGGCCGAAGGCGATGTTCTCGAAGACGGTGAGATGCGGAAAGAGCGCATAGCTCTGGAACATCATGTTCATCGGCCGCTCGTAGGGCGCGAGGTCGGCGAGGTCGCGGCCGTCGAGCAGGATCGTGCCCGAGGTCGGCGTCTCGAAGCCGGCGAGCATGCGGAGCAGCGTCGTCTTGCCGCAGCCAGACGAGCCGAGCAGGGCGAAGACCTCGCCCTTGACGATGTCGATCGAGACGTTGTCGACGGCCCGGTGGCCGTCGAACTCCTTGACGATGTTCCTGATCTGGAAAAAGGCTTCGGCGCTCATCGGCAGAGGCTGGCGGCTTCGCGCCGCTCTTCGTCGTCGCGCCGTGCGGGCGCCGGCGGATTGCTCAGTGCGTCTTGAGCACGTCGGCGATCGTGCTGATCGCCTGGTCGATGTGCGACTCCTCGACGATCAGCGGCGGCGACAGGGCGATGATGTCGCCCGTCGTGCGGATCAGGACGCCGCGCTCGAAGCACTCGCGGAAGATCTCGAAGGCGCGCTTGCCCGGACTGCCGGCGATCGGCTCGAGCTCGATCGCGCCGACCAGGCCGATGTTGCGGATGTCGATCACGTGAGGCGACTCGCGCAGCGAATGGACCGCGTGCTCGAACGCTGGCGCCATCCTGGCGGCGCGCGTCAGCAGATCGTCGTCGGCATAGGTCTCGAGCGTGGCGAGCGATGCCGCGCAGGCGAGCGGATGGGCCGAGTAGGTGTAGCCGTGCGGGAACTCGACCATGTGCTCGGGGCCGTTCATGAAGACGTCGTGGATCGCGGTCGTGGCGAACACGGCGCCCATCGGCACGCAGCCATTGCTGATGCCCTTGGCGACGGTCATCAGGTCGGGCGTGACGTTGAAGTGCGTCGCCGCGAACGGCGAGCCGAGGCGGCCGAAGCCGGTGATGACCTCGTCGAAGATCAGCAGGATGCCGTGCTTGTCGCAGATCGCGCGCAGGCGCTCGAGGTAGCCCTTGGGCGGCAGGATCACGCCGGTCGAGCCGGCGACCGGCTCGACGATCACCGCGGCGATCGTCGATGCGTCGTGCAGCGTGACGATGCGCTCGAGGTCGTCGGCGAGCTCGGCGCCCTGCTCCGGAACGCCGCGCGTGAACGCGTTCTTCTTGAGGTCGTGCGTGTGGCGCAGGTGATCGACGCCGCCGAGCATCGGGCCGAAGGTCTTGCGGTTGCCCGCGATGCCGCCGACCGAGATGCCGCCGAAGTTGACGCCGTGGTAGCCCCGCTCGCGGCCGATGAGGCGCGTGCGCTGGCCTTCGCCGCGCGCACGGTGGTAGCCGATCGCCATCTTCAGCGCGGTCTCGACGGCTTCCGAGCCGGAGTTCGTGAAGAAGACCTTGTCGAGTCCGGCGGGCGTGAGCTCGACCAGCTTTTCGGCCAGCTCGAATGCCTTGGGATGCGCCATGTTGAACGGCGGCGCGAAGTCCATCTCGGCGGCCTGCTCGGCGATCGCCTGGACGATCTTCGTGCGTGCATGGCCGGCGTTCACGCACCAGAGGCCGGCGACGGCATCGAGGATCTGGCGACCCTCGGGCGTCCAGTAATGCATGCCCTTGGCCTTGGCCAGCAGGCGCGGCGCGCTCTTGAACTGGCGGCTCGCCGTGAACGGCATCCAGAAGGCATCGAGCTTGGCCGGGATCTGCGCCTGCGCCGGGCTCGACGCCGCGGCGGGATGTGGGTCCTTGTGCATGTCGGTTCTCCGGAGAGCGCCGCTCATGGAGCGGGCGGCGAAGGACAGAGTCTAGAAGAACTGGCGGCCGCTCCTGGCTTCCGCATCAGAAAACGTTCATCTCACGATGCGGGAAACGTGATTGCTGCAATGCCGCATAATTTCTCATTGTGGAGAATTTCGTATCGCATCATGAAACGCACTGCCAAGCCACTGATTCAGTTCAGGTTTTAAAGCGGGTCCGTTTCGCCGCTGTCACCCGATCGAAGCGGACGACTCCTTAAGCTTGAATCCGATCCCGACGCCTTCTTCATAGCCACCCGGAGCCCACATGCAAGCACCCACAAGAGAAGAATCGATTCGCGCCCTCGAGCAGGACTGGGCCGAGAACCCGCGCTGGAAGGGCGTCCGCCGCACCTACTCGGCGGCCGACGTGGTGCGCCTGGCCGGGTCGGTTCGCGTCGAGCACACGCTGGCGCGCCGCGGTGCCGAGAAGCTCTGGAGCCTCGTCAACACCGAGCCGTTCGTGAACACGCTCGGCGCCTTGACCGGCAACCAGGCGATGCAGCAGGTCAAGGCCGGGCTGAAGGCGATCTATCTGTCGGGCTGGCAGGTGGCGGGCGACGCGAACATCGCCGGCGAGATGTACCCCGACCAGTCGCTCTATCCGGCGAACTCGGTGCCGATGGTCGTCAAGCGCATCAACAACACGTTCACGCGCGCCGACCAGATCCAGTGGTCGGAAGGCAAGAACGACATCGACTATTTCGCGCCCATCGTCGCCGATGCCGAAGCCGGCTTCGGCGGCGTGCTCAACGCGTTCGAGCTGATGAAGTCGATGATCGACGCGGGCGCAGCCGGCGTCCACTTCGAGGACCAGCTCGCCTCGGTCAAGAAGTGCGGCCACATGGGCGGCAAGGTGCTCGTGCCGACGCGTGAAGCGTCCGCCAAGCTGACGGCGGCGCGTCTGGCTGCCGACGTCATGGGCGTGCCGACGCTCGTCATCGCCCGCACCGATGCCGAAGCCGCCGATCTGGTCACCAGCGATGTCGACGACAACGACAAGCCCTTCCTCACCGGCGAGCGCACGATCGAAGGCTTCTACCGCACGCGTCCTGGCCTCGACCAGGCGATCTCGCGCGGCCTCGCCTACAGCGAGTACGCCGACATGGTGTGGTGCGAAACGGGCAAGCCCGATCTGGCCTACGCCAAGTCCTTCGCCGAGGCGATCCACAAGAAGTTTCCCGGCAAGCTCCTGGCCTACAACTGTTCGCCGAGCTTCAACTGGAAGAAGAACCTCGACGACGCGACGATCGCCAAGTTCCAGCGCGAGCTCGGGGCGATGGGCTACAAGTTCCAGTTCATCACGCTGGCCGGCTTCCACAGCCTCAACTACTCGATGTTCAACCTCGCGCACGGGTACGCACGCAACAACATGAGCGCGTTCGTCGAGCTGCAGGAAGCCGAGTTCGCGGCGGCGGAGAAGGGCTTCACGGCCGTCAAGCACCAGCGCGAGGTCGGCACCGGCTACTTCGATGCCGTGACCACCACGATCGAGCGTGATGCCTCGACCGCAGCGCTGAAGGGCTCGACCGAAGACGAACAGTTCTTCGACCGCAAGCACGCCTGACCGGCTCGTTTGCGTCGCGCTGCGCGACAGGCGGGCCTTCCTCTTGCTTCGCCCCACGGCTCGCCGTGGGGCGTTGTCGTTTTGGCGCACGGATCCGGAGGTGAAATGCGCCGGTTCGTCCCCAGTTGTTCCTGTGTGTCGGCCAGAGAAGCCGTCGCGCGTTGACGGGACGGCCCGCGCTTTCCGATCCGAAAAAAATGACCGCTCTGTCGACACCATTCTCCCGACGTCTCTGCTGTGCCGTCCTTTTCGCCGTGGCGATGCCGGCAGCGTGGGCCTTCGGCTTCGACGAGATCGCAGCGCGGGCCGGCAGCCTCGCCGCGAAGCCCTACCAGGCGCCTGTCATCAACATGCCGGCCGCCTTGCGCGACCTCGACTACGACGCCTACCGCGACATCCGCTTCCGGCCCGAGAAGGCACTCTGGCGCGCCGAGAAGCTGCCTTTCGAGCTGATGTTCTTCCATCAAGGCCGGGCGGTGCCGGAGCCGGTCCGCATCAACGTCGTCGAGCCGGCCGGCAACCGCGAGGTCGCCTTCGATCCGAACCTCTTCGACTACGGCAAGAACAAGTTCGAGCCGCAGAGCCTGCGCGGGCTCGGCTTCAACGGCTTTCGCGTCCACTATGCGATCAACAAGCCCGGCTACAAGGACGAGGTCCTCGTCTTTCAGGGCGCGAGCTACTTTCGCGCCGTCGGCAAGGGCCAGTCGTACGGCCTCTCGGCGCGCGGCCTGGCCGTCGATACAGCGGCTGCAGAGGGCGAAGAGTTCCCGCGCTTCGTCGAGTTCTGGGTCGAGCGGCCGCGCCCCGGCGCGACCTCCCTCACGATCTACGGGCTGCTCGATTCGCGCCGCGTCGCCGGCGCGTATCGCTTCGTGCTGACGCCGGGTGTCGAGACGACCATGGAGGTCTCGGCACGCCTCTTCGCGCGCGAGAAGATCGCCAAGTTCGGCCTTGCGCCCCTGACCAGCATGTACACCTTCGGCGAGAACCAGCCGGGGCGCGACGACTATCGGCCCGAGGTCCACGACTCGGACGGCCTCTCGATCGAGGGCAACGACGGCGAGTGGATCTGGCGACCGCTCGTCAATCCCCGTCGTCTCCTGGTAACGTCGTTCGGGCTCACCAGCCCGCGCGGCTTCGGCCTGATGCAGCGTGACCGTCTGCCGGCGAACTACGAAGACCCCGAGGCGCAGTACGAGAAGCGACCGAGCGCGTGGATCGAGCCGGTCGGCCCCTGGGGCGTCGGGCGGGTCGAGCTGGTGCAGATCCCCACCCCCGACGAGACCAACGATAATATCGTCGCGTTCTGGGTTCCCCAGGCCGCTCCCCAGCCCGGTAAAGCTTTCGACTTCGCCTACCGGATCCACTGGCAGAGCGCGGGAACGGCACCTGCCGGCAAGGGCTGGACCGTCCAGACGCGACGCGGCCGTGGCTTTGCCGCCAAGCGCACAGACGGCGAGATCAACTACGTGGTCGACTTCGACGGCCCGGCCCTGCGATCGCTCGCCTCCACGGGCGACGTCGAGCCGGTGATCTGGGTCGACGCCAACGCCGAGGTCCGCGAGCGCAACCTGTTCAGGAACCGGACCACCGGCGCCTGGCGCATGACGGTCCGGTTCAAGCGCAACGATGCCGCCAAGCCGGTCGAATTGCGCGCCTATCTCAAGCAACAGAAAACGATCCTCACCGAAACATGGAGCTACATCCTTCCTGCCGAGGCCGACAAGCCATGAGGCCGATCGATCCACATCCGGAGATTGCGCGCACCGCGATGTCCGCTGCGCCGTGGGCAGGGCCATTGCTCGCCCGGCCGTGGAAGCGTTTGCTCGGCCGCGCGCCGGCGCGCGTCCCGCCGATGCGCATCGGCGACTTCAGGCCGCCGATGTTCCGCCGCTTCATGTTGCTGGTGCTGGTCGCGATCGGCGCCTTCGTCGGCACGCACGCGATGGTCGAGGTGCTGCCGGAAGACGGCTCGGCGCTCGCTGAGAAGGGCCTGCTGCTGCTCTTCGGCGTGCTCTTCGCCTGGATCTCGGCCGGCTTCTGGACCGGCCTGATGGGCGCCGGCGTCCTGATGCTGCGGCCCGGACGCAGCTCGCTCATGCGTCGCCTCGCCGATGAGCCGGTCCGGCCGCTCGATCCGCAGGCGCAAACGGCCATCGTCATGCCGATCTGCAACGAGCACGTGCCGACGGTGTTCGGTGGATTGGGCGCGACCATCGATTCCCTCGTCGCGACCGGCGATTCGGCGCACTTCGACGTGTACATCCTCAGCGACACGTCGGATCCCGACATCCGCGCCGGCGAGCAAGCTGCATGGCACGATCTGGCCACGCGCATCGC
>JAYTHL010000251.1:0-15312 GCA_043732605.1 Rhizobacter sp.
CGCACGCGGGAGCGCTCGTCGACGTGCATCAGGATCGTCACCGGCCGGTCGTGCAGCACCTTGTTCTTGAGCGACATCAGGTCGAAGCTGCCGAGGTGCGATCCGAGCAGGACGCAGCCCTTGCCCGACGCGAGCGCCTGCTGCACCAGGACGTCACCCTCGACCGCGACCTCGAACCGATCGAAGTCGCCGCCGGCCATGTAGACGCGATCGAGCAAGGTGGCGGCGAAGCAGTAGATGTGCTGGAAGGCGTCGCGCCAGCGCGCGCGCCGGCCGTGAACGGCGCTCAGGAACTCGCGCGAGGACCGCCGCGCCGTGGCATCGGTGACGACGAAATAGAGCACGATGGGATAGAGCAGCGCCCGGCAGCACCGCCGCCCGACCGCCCGCGCGAGCCAGGCGATGAGATGGATCAGCCACGCGCTGCCGCGCTCGGCCTTGGCTTTCCACGACGCGCGGGACGCCGTTCCGTTGGGGACGCGAACGCTATCCATGGACGATCTCAGGCCTCACGGCGCGGACGCCACACGCTCAGCGTGTTGCGCACCTGCTGCACGAGTCCCGGGAACGACTCGCCCGGAAAGAGCCTGAGACGAACCCAGTACTCCCCCACGAAGAGCAGCGTCGAGGCTGCGGCGACCCCGAGGCCGAAGGCGCGGACATCGGCGTGCGCCGCCAGCGTCAGCGCGGCTGCGATCAAGAAGTAGACGCACCAGATCGCCGTGAGTCGGCGCGTGTACCGGCACAGCGTCGCCGACAGCACTGGGTTGCCGCGCCTGGCAATGCGCTCGATCAGCGGTGTCGCCCCGGATTGCAAGGTGCGACCGAAGAAAAAGGCGAGCCAGAGCAGCACCAGAACGGGTACGTAGCGCCAGCACGCGGTGGCGATGGAGGTCAGCGATTCGGTCAACGCCGTCGACCCTGCGCATGTGCGCCCGCGACCAATCAGGAGGCCGCGAGCTGGGCGTTGATGTTGCGGTTCAGGTTCTGGATCCAGCCGTTGTAGTTGCGGTGGATCTGACCGCCCGACTCGCCCAGGTTGATGCTCGACTTGTAGGTGATGCTGTACGCCGTGGTCGTGTACGGAATCTCGACATCGGCCGTGTGCGTGCGCAGGATCAGCCTGCCGTTGAGGACCCCCGGGCGCGCGTCCGTGACGACCCAGCCGAGGCTGGCGCCCGCGCGGATGATCGCCGCGCGGACCTGGTCGGCGCTCAGGGGCTGGCCGACCGGGCCGAGGACCGTGGTGTTGCTGACGTTCATGATCGGCGCCGCGGTGTTGCAGCCGACCATCGCCGTGGCGGCGCACCACAGCGCCAGACTCAAGATGCTTCGCATGGGTTCCCCCGTTGATCCGCTACGTTCCGGTGGCCGCGAACGCGACGCGGTCTCACTCTTTTCGCGACCCTCGTTCGATCTCGAAAGGTCGGTGAAAGGCTAGCACGGAGGGTTGCGCGGACAGATCCCCGACGCCGGGGACATTGCCGAATTTGCAACAACAGCCGGGAATCTTCGAGGGGTTCGCGGCTAGTTGAGCAAGCGGCTCGGATCGCCGTCGAGCTTGGCCATCGCGCTGCGCGTCGCGCGCACGGTAAGGGCCTCGTCCTGTGCCGGCACGAGCAGTCCGGCCTGCAGGAACGCTGCCAGCCGATGCTGCTGGAACAGCACGCCGCGCCCCTGCGGCGAGACGAAGAGCGTCAGCTGGCGCCGCATGCCTTGCCAGGCGAGCTGGACGGCTTCGTTGCGGTTCCTGTAGTCGAGCATGTACCAGCTGCCGACCTGGAGCTCGCGTGCCCAGGAAAGCATCGCCGGCGTCGGCATCGAGCCGCCCTCGCCGACGACCTCGAGCTCGGAGCTTTCGTGGCCCGAGAGGTCCATGACGAGCGCTTCGTCGATGTCGACGTCCTCGGCTTCGGGCAGCAGCTCCTCGAGCGTCTCGAGGCGGCCCATCAGCTCCTCGAGCCGCTCGTGAGAGATCGCCGCGGCCTTGGCGGTGAACGCGGCGGCGAGCGAGTTGTTGAGGCGCTGGATGTGCTCGTCCTGCTTGGGCAGCGGAATGCCGGCTTCGTCCATGCCGTCGCGCAGCGTCTTCAGGAGCGGCGGCAGGCGGCGGATCACTTCGGCGCGCTCGGCGCGCGAGACCTTGGCGCTCGCCGACCAGATGAGATCCGCGGCAGCGCGCTTCATGTCCTTGGTCGCCTCGCTGGTCCCCGACTTGACGGCGGCGGTCGCGAGCACGTCGGCCCAGACCTGGAACAGGAACTCGCGCACGCCTTCCTGGACCGGCACGTCGTTGAGCATCTTCCTCAGCTCGATCGTGTACTGGATCGCCATCGTCTCGCGCTGCTCGACCTGCGCTGCGAGCGAGACGCCCTTCTTCGACGCTTCGTTCTCGTTCTTGAAGTAGTGCTCGAGAAACTTCTCGAACTCGGTGAGCACGGTCTGGAACACGCGCCGACCGGTGTCGGGATAGGCCTCGACCACTTGCACGACGCGCTTGATCTCCTTCTCGAGCAGGTCGCCGACGGCACGGCCGCCCGAGTCGAAGCCCATCACGCACGAGCCCATGCGGTCGATCAGGCGGCGCGCCGGATGCTCGACGGTGGCGAAGAAGTCGGGCTCGGAGACCGCGACGCGCAGCACCGGCATCTGCAGGCGCGCGAACCACACGCGCACCGTGGCGGGAATCGCGTCCTCCATCAGGATGCTCTGGAACAGCAGGGCGACGATCTCGATCGTCGCCCGCTCGACCGGCGTCGCGGCGGCCTGCTTGAGCGCCTGCTTCCGCTGATGCAGCTCCTCCAGCATCGCCGGTGTGTTGATGCCGACCCGGCCGGCGCCGTCGGTCGTCGTCGGCGACGTCGAGAGCCGGCGCGCGACGCCTTCCTGCGCTTCGGCGATCGCCGCATTCAGGCGCGGCGACGGCGGCGCCGGGGCGTGCGAGGTGATCGCGAAGTCGGGCAGTTGGCGGCTGACGAGGCGGTTCAGGCGGTTCAGCACCGCGTCGGCCTGGTCGTTGCCGCGGGCGAGGCCGGCGGCGCGGGTCATCAGGCGCGTCTCTTCGCCGACTTCCGTGGCGGCGTTGGCGGCGCGCGTCGAGGGCGACTGGAACTCCGAGGGCGTTCCCGGCGACATGCCGGTCGGCGTGCCGAAGCCGCCCGTCGAGCCGCTGCTCGGCGTGCCTCGGCCGACATCGTGCGTCGTGCGCCGGATGAAGGGCCGCAGGTCGACCTCGGGCAGCACGTGACGCTGCAGCAGGAAGCGGTTGGTCTCGTGGTACGCCTCTTCGGCGAACAGCGAGAGCTCGTTGTGGACCACCGCCTGCAGCAGGCGCCAGATGTCGAAGCTGAGCGGCGCGGCGAGCCACGAGGTCGTGACGATGCGGGCCAGCACGTGCGGGCGCAGGATGTCGTTGGCGTCGAGCTCGTCCTTGCCCTCGAGATTGTTCATGCGCGAGCGCAGGTCGGTGAACTCCCACGACGCCCGGTCCATCATCGCCAGCGCGAGGCGCGAGCTGAGGATCTCGTGCTCGATGGTGTCGTCGTCGACCAGGCTCAGCCGGTCGCCGCCGCCGCGCGTCGACGTGCTCGGCGGCAGCTCGCCGAGCCGGGTCTGCGGCACGGTGCCGGTGGCCAGCGCGGCACGCAGGAGGGTCGTCATGCCGTTCTGCCAGAGCGGCAGCGACGGGTTCAGCAGCGGGACGAGCTCACGGCGCTTCATCGCCATCGCCGGTTCGGCCACCGCGCCGGCCAAGACCCGGGCACCCTGGTCGATCGCCTGGACCACGCCCGGCAGGCCGCCGAGCAGCCGCTCCACATAAGACCGCCTCGCCTGCTGAGCCAATGCCGTCGGGTTGGCGGGGGTCGGCATGGGTGGGAAGTGCGGATCGTCCTGGAAAAAGTCGCTTTCGACTCTACACGACCGCCCCGGCATTCGGGTCGTTCGGATCGTGCTCCGAGCCCTTCGACTTGACGAGGTCGTCACGCTTGACGCCGAGCCACATCGCGATCGCCGCCGCGACGAAGACCGACGAGTAGATGCCGAACAGGATGCCGATCGTGAGCGCGATGGCGAAGTAGTGCAGCGTCTGGCCGCCGAAGAGGAGCATCGACAGCACCATCATCTGGGTCGAGCCGTGGGTGATGATCGTCCGGCTGATCGTGCTGGTGATCGCGTGGTCGATCACCTCGTGCGTGTTGAGCTTGCGAAAGCGCCGGAAGGTCTCGCGGATCCGGTCGAAGATAACGACCGACTCGTTGACCGAATAGCCCAGCACCGCCAGCACCGCCGCCAGCACCGAGAGCGAGAACTCCCACTGGAAGAAGGCGAAGAAGCCCATGATGATGACGACGTCGTGCAGGTTGGCCACGATCGCCGCGACCGAGAACTTCCACTCGAAGCGAAGCGCGAGGTAGGCTGCAATGCCAAGAACGACGAAGAGCAGCGCCAGGCCACCGTCCTGGGCCAGCTCCTTGCCGACCTGCGGACCGACGAACTCGCTGCGCGAGAAGCGCACCGGCTCGACGCCCGCCGCCGTCGAGCACACCTGGCGCGACGCCGACTGGCCCTGCTCGGCCGGCCCGTCCTTGGTCTGCACCGTGCCGCCCTCGGCCTTGCAGAGGGCGTCGAAGACGCTCGCGACGAGCTTGTCCTGCTTGATGTCGCCGCGCACCGGCACGCGGATCATCACGTCGCGCGAGCTGCCGAAGTTCTGCACCAGCACGTCGCCGAGGTTCATCGCCTCGACCGTCGTGCGGATCTTGGCGATGTCGGCCGGCTGCGCATACGCCGTCTCGACGACGTTGCCGCCGGTGAACTCGATCGAGAAGTGCAGGCCGCGCGTCGCCAGGAAGAAGACCGCGGCGAGAAAGGTCACCAGCGAGATGACGTTGAAGACCAGCGCGTGCCGCATGAACGGGATGTCGCGGCGAATGCGGAAGAACTCCATCGGGTGCGGTCTCTCTGTCGAAACGGAAGAAAGGCTCTGGCGGCGCTGGTGCCGTCAGGTCTTGGCCGGGACGGTCGCCGAGCTCGCGTCCGGTTTCCAGACCTGGCCGATCGACACGGCCTTCAGGCGCTTCTGGCGGCCGTACCAAAGGTTGACTAGGCCGCGCGAGAACATCACGGCCGAGAACATCGAGGTGATGATGCCGAGGCAGTGGACGATCGCGAAACCGCGCACCGGCCCCGAGCCGAAGGCGAGCAGCGCGAGGCCGGCGATCAGCGTCGTGACGTTGGAGTCGAGGATGGTCGCGAAGGCGCGCTCGTAGCCGGTGTTGATCGCGGCCTGCGGCGACGCGCCGCCGCGCAGCTCCTCGCGCACGCGCTCGTTGATCAGCACGTTGGCGTCGATCGCCATGCCGAGCGCGAGCGCGACGGCGGCGATGCCCGGCAGCGTCAGCGTCGCCTGCAGCATCGACAGCACGGCGACGAGCAGCAGCAGGTTGAAGGCGAGCGAGAGCGTCGAGATCACTCCGAACAGAAGGTAGTACGCGCACATGAACGCGGCGATCGCGCAGAAGCCGTAGATCACGCTCTGGATGCCCTTGTCGATGTTCTCGGCGCCCAGGCTCGGCCCGATCGTGCGCTCCTCGATGATCTCCATCGGTGCGGCCAGCGAGCCGGCGCGCAGCAGCAGCGCCGTGTCGGCGGCCTCGGCGGTGTTCATGCGGCCCGAGATCTGGAAGCGGTTGCCGAGCTCGCCACGGATCACCGGCGCGGTCACGACCTCGCCCTTGCCCTTCTCGAACAGCAGGATCGCCATCCGCTTGCCGATGTTCTCGCGCGAGGTGTCGCGCATGATCCGCGCGCCGCGCGCGTCGACCGTGAGGTGGACGGCCGGCTCCTGGCTCTGGCCGTCGAAGCCGGGCTGGGCGTCGGTGAGGTTCTCGCCGGTGAGCAGCACCTGGCGCTTGACGATCAGGGGCGCACCGCCGCGCTCGACGTAGCGCTCGGTGCCGAACGGCACCGGCCCGGCGCCGGTGGCCGCGGCGCGTGCCTCGGCGCTGTCGTCGACCAGACGCATCTCGAGCGTCGCCGTGCGGCCGATGATGTCCTTGGCCTTGGCCGTGTCCTGCACGCCCGGCAGCTGGACGACGACGCGATCGGCGCCCTGCTGCTGGATCACCGGCTCGGCGACGCCGAGCTCGTTGACGCGGTTGTGCAGAGTCGTGATGTTCTGCGTGATCGCGGCGGTCTGGACGCGCTTGGCAGCGTCGGGCTTGAGGTTGCCGGTGAGCTTGAAGTCGGCGCCGTCGAGGCTTTCGGACCAGTCGAAGTCGGTGAGCTGGTCGCGCAGGATCGTGCGCGCCGCGACGAGCGTGTCGCGATCACGGAAGCGGACGGCGACGGCGTTGGCCTCGCGCGTGATGCCGGTGTGGCGCACGTTCTTGTCGCGCAGCAGCGTGCGCACGTCGCCGGCGGTCGAGTCGGCCTTCTTGGTGAGGGCCGCCTTCATGTCGACCTGCATCAGGAAGTGGACGCCGCCGCGCAGGTCGAGGCCGAGGTACATCGGCAGCGCGTGCAGCGCGGTCAGCCATTTGGGCGAGCGCGAGAGCAGGTTGAGGGCGACGATGTAGGTCGGGTCGTTCGCGTCGGGATTGAGGGCAGCGACTAGCGCGTCCTTGGCCTTCCTTTGCGCGTCGAGGTCGGCGAAGCGCGCCTTGACCGAGTTGCCGTCGTACTGGACGAAGTCGGCCTTCAGCCCGGCCTTGGTCAGGATGCCCTCGACCTGGCCGGCCATCGACGGATCGAGCTTGATCGTCACCTTGCCGCTCGACACCTGCACCGCCGGCGCCTCACCGAACAGGTTGGGCAGCGTGTAGACGATGCCGACGACGAGCGCGATCACGAGGATCGCGTACTTCCAGATCGGGTAGCGGTTCACGACGACAGTCCGGCGCGCCGGCCGGTCACCTGATCGTGCCCTTGGGCATCACCTGGACGACCGCCGAGCGCTGGATCTGGATCTCGACGCCGCTGGCGATCTCGACGCCGACGAAGGAATCGCCCATCTTCGACACCTTGCAGAGCATGCCGCCGGAGGTGACGACCTCGTCGCCCTTGGCGAGCGCATCGATCATCGCCTTGTGCTCTTTCTGGCGCTTCATCTGCGGCCGGATCATGACGAAGTAGAGAACCACGAACATGAGGACCAGCGGCAGCATGCCGCCGAGGCCGCCGAGGCCACCGCCGAACATGCCCTCGGGGGTTGCGGGAGGCGCGGCCACGGTCTGGGCGGATGCTTCGGAAATGAACACGGACGGATTCCTCTCGGGGGCGCGTCGGCGTGGCGCCGACAAAACCTGCGAATTGTAAGACCCGGGCCGGGGTCAGGCCCCGAGCGACACCTCGGCATGCCGGAGCGCGTGCGCGGTCGCTCCGGAGGGCGGCGCCGGGCGGGCCACGAGGCGCAGCAACGTCACCTCCGAGGGCGCGCCGAAACGCTTGGGCGGGCCCCAGTAGCCCGTCCCCCGGCTGGTGTAGACCCACAGACGCCGCCAGCGGTGCAGGCCGGCGGTGAACGGTTGCTGCAGCCGGACGAACAGGTTCCACGGCCAGAACTGGCCGCCGTGGGTGTGGCCGCTCAGCTGCAGGTCGAAGCCGGCGGCCTCGGCCGCGTCGGCGCTGCGCGGCTGGTGCGCGAGCAGCAGCTTGAACGCGGCTGCCGGGCTGCCTGCCAGCGCGGCACGCGGGTCGCTCGCCTGGGCGTGGTCGAAGTGGCCGGCGCCGAAATCGGTGACGCCGGCGACGACGAGCGCCGCATCGCCCCGGCGAACGACGACGTGCTCGTTCATCAGCACCGCCAGCCCGATCCGGCGCAGCTCGCGCACCCAGGCCGCGGCGCCCGAGTAGTACTCGTGGTTGCCGGTGACGAAGAAGGTGCCTTCCTTCGAGCGCAGGCCGGCGAGCGGCGCGACGTGGTCGGCGAGCCGGGCGACCGAGCCGTCGACCAGGTCGCCGGTGACGGCGACGAGGTCGGCGTCGAGGCGGTTCACGGTCGCGACGATCGCCTCGACGTACTCGCGCTTGATCGTCGGGCCGACGTGGACATCGCTGACCTGCGCGATCCGAAAGCCGTCGAGCGCGGCGGGGAGGCCGGCGACCGGCACGTCGACCTTGACGACGCGGGCCGTGCGACGGGCGTTGACGAAGCCCCAGGCGGTGACCAGCAGCGCGATCACCGGGACGGCGCGCGCCGTCTGCACGTCGATCGCGCCGAGCGCGGCGGTGCCGTGCCAGGCGGCTTCGGCGGCGCTCACGAACAGCAAGCCCAGGTCGCGCGCCACGGTCAGGACGAAGAGCGTCGAGAAGAGGCCCATGCAGACCAGGCCGACCCAGGCGAGCCCGGCCGCGAAGCGGCGATCGCCGCCGTGCCGCGCGCCGAAGCCGAAGGGCAGCGTCAGTGCCGAGACGACCAGGAGCGCCGCCAGCAGGACGCCGGCGACGACCGAGTCGAGCGCCGGGACGAGGCGCCAGCCGACGTAGGCATGGAGCAGGATGGAAATGAAGGGAAGCGGCACCGGGCGCACATGGGCACGACTGCCGCCGCTTCAATGGCACCCTGCCATCTCGATGCCGATGCACCGATGCCGATGCCGATGCCGATGGTGAAGACGACGGCCGGTCGCTAAGCTCGCGCGATGGAAGTCTCGTTCAGCAAGGAAGTCGAGGCCTTGCGCCTCGGCGCCGGCGAGACCTTCCACGGCGAAGGCATCCTCGCGATCACCAAGGCGCTGCTGCAGTCGGGCGTCGCCTACGTCGGCGGCTACCAGGGCGCGCCGGTGTCGCACCTGCTCGACGTCATGGTCCAGGCCGAGCCCTACATGATGGAGCTCGGCGTGCACGTCGAGGCCTGCGCCAACGAGGCCTCGGCCGCGGCGATGCTCGGTGCCTCGATCCACTACCCGCTGCGCGGCGCGGTGACGTGGAAGTCGATCGTCGGCACCAACGTCGCCGCCGACGCGCTCTCGAACCTGTCGTCGCCCGGCGTCGTCGGCGGCGCGCTGATCGTCGTCGGCGAGGACTACGGCGAAGGCGCGAGCGTGATCCAGGAGCGTACCCATGCCTACGCGCTCAAGTCGTCGATGCTGATGCTCGACCCGCGGCCCGAGCTCGGCAACATGGTGCGCATCGTCGAGCACGCGTTCCGCCTCTCGGAGGCATCGAACATGCCGGCCATGCTCGAGCTGCGCATCCGCGCCTGCCACGTGCGCGGCTCGTTCGTCTGCAAGGACAACGTCTCACCAAGCATCTCGACCCAGCACACGATGGCCGAGCCGGCGCCCTTCGACTACGCGCGCCTGGCCCATCCGCCGGTGACCTTCGGCCACGAGAAGCTGAAGAGCGGCGAGCGGATTCCGGCGGCGCGGCGCTACATCGTCGAGGAGGCGCTGAACGAGCACCACGCGGGCACGCGGACCGACATCGGCCTGATCGTCCAGGGCGGTCTCTACAACACGCTGATCCGCGCCTTGCAGCAGCTCGGCCTGGCCGACGCATTCGGCGCGAGCGAACTGCCGCTGCTGGTGCTCAACGTCACCTATCCGATCGTGCCCGCCGAGGTCGTCGCGTTCGCCGCGGGCAAGCGTGCGGTGCTAGTCGTCGAGGAAGGCCAGCCGGAGTACATCGAGCGCGACATCCTCGCGGCGCTGCATCGGGCCGGCGCGACGACGGCCCTGCACGGCAAGGACCTGCTGCAGATGGCCGGCGAGTACACGGTCGAGGTGATGGCGGCGGGGCTCGCGTCGCTGCTCGAACGCCATCAGCCCGACATCGACACGCGCCCGACGCGCGACTGGCTCGCGGCCAATGTCGCGCGTCGCGCCGAGGTCGCCGCGCAGCTCGGTCGCGCCGTCCCCGCGCGACCGCCGGGCTTCTGCATCGGCTGCCCGGAGCGGCCGGTGTTCGCCGCGCTCAAGCTCGCGCAGCAGGACGTCGGCCCGGTCCACGTCGCTGCCGACATCGGCTGCCACGCGCTCGCCACCTTCGAGCCGTTCTCGTCGGGCCACTCGATCCTCGGCTACGGCATGAGCCTGGCGTCGAGCGCGGGCGTCGCGCCGATGATGAAGCGGCGCGTGCTGTCGATCATGGGCGACGGCGGGTTCTGGCACAACGGCCTGCTCACCGGCGTGCAGTCCGCGCTCTTCAACGGCGACGACTCGGTGCTGCTGATCATGAAGAACGGCTACACGTCGGCCACCGGCACGCAGGACATCATCTCGACGCCAGACGAGGAGGAGAAGGCACGCGCGCCCGATCGCCAGCAGAGCCTGGTCGATCGCAACACGACGATCGAGTCGACGCTCAAGGGCCTCGGCGTGCAGTGGATGCGCACCGTCCACACCTACCGCGTGGCCGAGATGAAGAAGACGCTGCAGGAAGCGTTCACGACCGATTTCGCCGGCCTCAAAGTCATCATCGCCGAGGGTGAATGCCAGCTCGAGCTGCAGCGCCGCGTGCGGCCGTGGATCGCGTCCCTGCTCAAGCGCGGCAAGCGCGTGGTGCGCGTCAAGTACGGCGTCGACGAGGACGTCTGCACGGGCGACCACGCCTGCATCCGCCTGTCGGGCTGCCCGACGTTGACGCTGAAGGACAACCCCGATCCGCTCAAGCTCGATCCGGTCGCGACCGTGATCGACGGCTGCGTCGGCTGTGGCCTGTGCGGCGAGAACGCACACGCGGCGACGCTCTGCCCGTCGTTCTATCGCGGCGAGGTCGTGCAGAACGCGCGCTGGCACGAGCGCGTGCTCGCATCTCTGCGCAGCGCGATCGTGCAGAGGCTGCAAGCGGCATGAGGCCGATCTGTGTTCTGGTCACCGCGCTCGGCGGCGAAGGCGGCGGCGTGCTTGCCGAATGGCTGGTCGAGACCGCCGTGCGCACAGGCTTCAGCGCGCAGAGCACGTCGATTCCGGGCGTCGCGCAGCGCACCGGCGCGACGACGTACTACGTCGAGGTCTTCCCGGTCCCGACGGCCGAGCTCGGCGGCCGGACGCCCGTCTTCAGCCTCCATCCGGTCGCAGGCAGCCTGGACCTGCTCGCCTCCTCGGAGCTGCTCGAGACCGTGCGCCAGATCGGCAACGGCATGGCGACGCGCGAGCGCACGCACGTGCTCTCGTCGACCAGCCGCAGCCTGACGACGGCCGAGAAGATGGTGCCCGGCGACGGTCGCACGACGAGCGCCGAGCTGCTCGGGGTCGTGCGCGCCCACGCCCGCGAGGCGCAGGCCTTCGACATGGCGCAGATCGCCCGCGACAGCGGCACCGTGATCAGCGCCGTGCTGTTCGGCGCGATCGCGGCATGCGGCGTGCTGCCGCTGCCGCGCACGGCCTGCGAGGCGACGATCCGCGCGTCCGACAAGGGCGCCGAGGCGAGCCTGCGTGGATTCGCGGCGGCGTTCGCAGCAGTCGCCGCCTTGCGCGGCGAGCGGGCGACGGTCGACGCGGCCGTCGATGCGGCCGTGAGCTCTGCCGTCGCGACCCTCGCGACCAAGGCCGCGGCGGCGCCGGCGCGCGCCGATGTCCCGACCGCCCTCGCCGCGTTGCCCGCCGACGTGCGCGAGATCGCCGACCTCGGTCACGCCCGCCTCGTCGACTACCAGGACGCGCGCTACGCCGCGCTCTATCTCGACCGCCTCGGCAAGGTGCTCGCCGCCGAGCGCGCCGGCGCGCCGCAGGCGAGCACGCATCCCGCGACCCGCGCGGTCGCGCGCTGGCTCGCGCTCTGGATGGCGTTCGACGACATCGTCCGCGTCGCCGACCTGAAGACGCGGGCGTCGCGCCTCGCCCGTGTCCGCGGCGAGGTGAAGGCGCAGGACGACGACGTGCTGCGCATCGTCGACCACTTCAAGCCGGGCGCCGCCGAGCTCGCGTCGCTCCTGCCGCATCGCCTCGCGGACGCGCTCGTCCGCCACGACCGTGCCCGCCAAGCGCGCGGCCGAGAAGCGCTGGCCTGGCCGCTGAAGATCCGCACCGACACAGTCGTCGGATTCCTGATGCTGAGGCTGCTCGCAGCGATGAAACCGCTGCGCCGGAGTGGCAGCCGCTTCGCAGGCGAGCAAACGGCGATCGAGCGCTGGCTCGGCGGCGTCGCCACGGCCGCGCGCCGACACGCCGGCCTCGGCCTCGGGCTCGCCGAGTGCGGCCGGCTGATCAAGGGCTACGGCGCCACCAACGAACGCGGCAGGGACAACCTGCTCCACGTCCTCGATCACCTCGCTGTCGCCGCACCGTTCGCGAGCGACGACGAGCGCGCGGCAGCGATCCGCGCCGCGCGCGAGGCTGCGCTCGCCGACGGCTCCGGCCAGGCGCTCGACAAGGCGCTCGCCACGCACGGCGCGCCACCGCGCCCGGTGCCCGTGCATCCGATCCGCTGGGTCGCGCGTCGGCCGGGCCGGCCTGCGGCCAGCGCGGCGACGTCCGACCTGATGCCCTGAACGCGACCGCCGTCCGTCGGCGGCACCACCATGGCAGGGAAGATCAGCATCGCCGCGCCGGCCCGCGGGCCCTACGCTCGCAGCCGCTTCACATCCACGACGACGAGGAGACCATGACCCACGCCCCCCACGCCTCGCTGATGGCCGGCCGGCCTTCGCCCCTGCGCGCCGTTGCGCTCGCCCTCGCCTGCGCTGCCGCGCTGCCCGCGCTCGCGCAGGACAAGACGGTCGCCCTCAAGCTCTCGAGCTGGGTGCCGGCGCAGCACGCGCTCAACCCCGCCCTCGCCGCCTGGGGCGCCGACATCACCAAGCAGTCGAACGGCACGATCACGACACAGCTCTTCCCCTCCGAGCAGCTCGGCAAGGCGGTCGACCACTACGACATGGCCAAGGACGGCATCGCCGACGTCGCCTACATCAACCCCGGCTACCAGCCCGGGCGCTTCCCGGTGATGGCCGGCGCCGGCCTGCCGTTCCTGTTCGCCAACGCCAAGGGCGGCTCGGCGGCGATCGACACCTGGTACCGCCCGTACGCGGCCAAGGAGATGAAGGACGTGAAGTACTGCTTCGCCTTCATCCACGATCCAGGAACCTTCCACAGCAAGAAGAAGCTGCTCTCGCCGACCGACATCAAGGGCATGCGGATCCGCCCGGCGACGAGCACGATCGGCCAGATGGTGACGCTCCTCGGCGGCACCAACGTGCAGGCCTCGGCGCCCGAGGCGCGCGACGCGCTCGAGCGCGGCGTCGCCGACGCGATCACCTTCCCGTGGGGCTCGACGATCCTGTTCGGCATCGACAAGGTCGTCACCCAGCACATGGACGTGCCGCTCTACACGACGCCCTTCGTGTGGGCGATGAACAAGGACAAGTACGACTCGATGTCGGCGGCGCAGAAGAAGGTCATCGACGACCACTGCACGAGCGAGTGGGCCGAGAAGGTCGGCGGCCAGTGGGCCGACTTCGAGTTCGCCGGCCGCGCCAAGCTCGCCGCCGAGCCGGGCCACGAGTCGTACAAGCTCACGCCGGCGCAGCTCGACGCCTGGAAGAAGGCGATCGCGCCGACCGAGGCCGCGTGGGCCGAGGGCGTCACCAAGACCGGCCAGGACCCGAAGCAGGTGATGGAGTCGCTGCGCGCGACGCTGACGAAGTACAAGTCGGGCCTCTGAGCATCCTGTCATCCTGAACGCAGTGAAGGACCTCTGCGCATCGCACGGGCGAGATCCTTCGCGCGGCTCAGGATGACCACGTCGGCCGCGCCACGGCGCCAGTTCATGGATCGCACCATCGATGCGATCGAGTGGTGCGCCGCGACCTTCGTCGGCATCGTCGCGCTCAACATCTTCCTCGCCGTCGTTCTGAGGAAGTTCTTCAGCTGGCAGATCCCCGACAGCTACGACATCGGCAAGATGCTGCTCGGCACGCTGATCTTCTGGGGCATCGCTGCGACCAGCTACCGCGGTGGCCACATCACGGTCGACCTGCTTTGGACCGCGGCGAGCGCGAAGTGGAAGCGCGCCATCGACGTCTTCGCGACGCTGGTGCTGCTTTTCGTCGTCGCGGTGCAGACGATCATGCTGTTCGACAAGGTGCGCGCGACCTTCGTCGACCACGTCCTCACCTACGACCTCGGCATGCCGACCTGGCCGTTCTACGCGGTGGCGTGGCTCGGCGACGCGTCGGCGGTCGTGCTGATCGCGATCCGCACCTACCGGCTCGTGCTCCATCCCGAAGACCTGGTCGAGGTCGACGAAGCCAAGGTGGTCGAGTGAGCGGGCGCCCGCGATGAGCAACGACTGGGTCGCCTTCATCGGCTTCGTGTCGCTGTTCGTGCTGATGATGCTGCGCGTCCCGGTCGGCATGGCGATGGGGCTGGTCGGCGTCACGGGCTACAGCTACATCGTCGGCCCCGGCCCGGCGCTCAAGCTGGTCGGCCAGACCTCCTTGCGCACGGTCACCGACTACACCTTCGGCGTCATTCCGATGTTCATGCTGATGGGCGCGTTCGTCACCGCGTCGGGCCTGAGCCGCGAGATGTTCAAGGCGGCCGACGCCTTCCTCGGCCACCTGCGCGGCGGCCTCGGCATCGCCACCGTCGTCGCCTGCGGCGGCTTCGCGGCGATCTGCGGCTCGTCGGTCGCGACCGCGGCGACGTTCTCGACCGTCGCGTATCCCGAGATGCGCCGCTTCGGCTATCCGCAATCGTTCTCGACCGGCGTGATCGCCGCCGGCGGCACGCTCGGCGCGATGCTGCCGCCGTCGACCGTCCTCGCGGTCTACGCGATCCTCACGCAGCAGGACATCGGCAAGCTCTTCATGGCCGGCGTGCTGCCGGGCCTGCTCGCGATGGCGATGTACTTGATGACGATCGCGCTCATCGTCCGCGCACGGCCCGATTTCCTGCCCGCCGGCACGATCAAGACGTGGGCCGAGAAACGCGGCGCGCTGAAGCTCGTCTGGGCGCCGCTGGTCCTCTTCGTCTTCGTCATCGGCGGCCTCTACGGCGGCTTCTTCACGCCGACCGAGGCCGGCGGCGTCGGCGCGAGCGGCGCGTTCCTGCTCGGCCTGGCCCGCCGCAAGCTCGACCGCGCGAAGACGCGCGAGGCGCTGCTGCAGGCCACCCGCACCGCCGCCGCCGTCTTCACGGTGCTGATCGGCGCGCTCCTCTTCGGCTACTTCCTCACCATCACGCAGACGCCGCAGAAGCTCACCGAGTTCCTCACCGGCCTCGGCATCGGCCGCTACGGCATCCTCGCCCTGATCATGCTGATGTACCTCGTCCTCGGCTGCCTGATGGACGCGATGGCGATGATCATCCTCACGGTGCCGATCATCTTCCCGGCGATCGTCGCGCTCGGCTTCGACCCGATCTGGTTCGG
>JAYTHL010000252.1:0-5051 GCA_043732605.1 Rhizobacter sp.
CACCTGCGACTTGGCTTGCGCCGCGGTCAGCTCGGGGTTGGTGGCGTCGGCCAGTGCGTGGAAGAGCGGGAAGTAGGTGAGCGCGGCCAGCAGGCAGCCGGCCATGATGATGGGCTTGCGCCCGATCCTGTCGGAGAGCGAGCCGAAGATGACGAAGAACGGCGTTCCGAAGATCAGCGCGAAGGCGATCAGGATGTTGGCCGTCGAGAGGTCGACCTTCAGCTGGCCGGTGAGGAAGAAGAGCGCGTAGAACTGGCCCGTGTACCAGACCACCGCCTGGCCCATCGTCAGGCCGATGAGGGCCAGGATGACGATCTTGCCGTTCTTCCACTGACCGAACGCTTCGGTCAGCGGCGCCTTCGAAGTCTTGCCCTCTTCCTTCATCTTCTTGAAGGCGGGCGACTCGTTCATCGACAGGCGGATCCACACGCTGATCGCGAGCAGGACGATCGAGACCAGGAACGGAATGCGCCAGCCCCAGTCGGCGAACGCGGCCTCGCCGATGTAGGTGCGAACGCCCAGGATGATCAGCAGCGACAGGAACAGGCCCAGCGTCGCCGTGGTCTGGATCCACGAGGTGAAGAATCCGCGCTTGCCATGCGGCGAGTGCTCGGCCACGTAGGTCGCCGCGCCGCCGTACTCGCCGCCGAGCGCGAGGCCCTGCAGCATGCGCAAGGCGATCAGGATGACCGGCGCCGCGACGCCGATCGTGTTGTAGCTGGGCAGGAGGCCGACGATGAAGGTCGACAGGCCCATGATCAGGATCGTCACCAGGAAGGTGTACTTGCGGCCGATCATGTCGCCGATGCGGCCGAAGAAGATCGCACCGAACGGCCGGACCAGGAAGCCCGCCGCGAAGGCCAGCAACGCGAAGATGTTGCGCGAGGCGACGTCGAGCGGCGTGAAGAACTGCGCGCCGATGATGCCGGCGAGCGTGCCGTACAGATAGAAGTCGTACCACTCGAAGACGGTGCCGAGGCTGGACGCGAAGATGACCTTGCGTTCCTCTCTCGTCATCGGCTGCCCGACTTTCGAGCCGACAGGGATTGCTGCTGTGACCATGTGGACGGTTCTCCCAATATATGGTCGCCCCTCGGCGACGTGCGGGGCGCATCTTGGCTCGCGGCCGCGTCGATTGCTGACGCGAAACTGAAAAAGTGGCGCGGATCGCCTCAGGTTAAACCCTGAGCGACAGTGCCGAGTCGCCGAGCCGAGGCATGCGACCGGCGAAGGCGACCGGCTCAGCTCCGCTTCACGCCGGGCCGTGCCGCCCCTTCGCGCTGCCAGTGCGGCGCATCGAACCAGGCGTCACCGCGCAGGCAGTCGGCGGCCATCTCCAGGGCGTCGAAGCCCCAGAAGCGCTTGTCGTCGACGCCGATCGTCGGCACGCCGAAGAGGCCGCCGGCGAGCGCCGCATCAGTCTCGCGGCGCAGGCGCTGCTTGACCTCCTCGCTCGCCGGATCGAGGCGCGGCGCGAGCCTGGCGGCGAGCTCGGCGACGCGCGCCGGATCCTCGGCGTCGGCGCCGCCGCGCCACACGTGGAGAAACACCTGTTCGCAGGCATGCCGGCTCGGCGTCGAGCCTTCGGGCGCGCTCGCCCAGAGCAGGCGTGAGAGCGCGATCGGGTTGAACGGATGGCGCGCCGGCGTGTCCATCGCGATGCCGTGGCGATGCGCGAGCCAGTGCGTCTGGCGAAAGGTCCACGCGCGCTTGGGCTCGATCTCGGCCGGCCCCTTGTGGTCGAAGGCCTTGAGCAACGCCGCGAAGACGATCGGTCGGTAGGAGACGTTGTACGACAGGCCGACGAGGGCCTCGGGCAGGCGCTCGAAGGCCAGGTAGGCATACGGCGAGACCGGATCGAACCAGAAGTCGATCGTCTTCATCGCCGGCTCTCGCGCACTGGCCCGACAACCTGGTTCCAGCGCTCGGGCAGGCGGTCGAGGATGTCGCGCCGCGTCGCCGGATCGAGCGCGCCCCAGGCGGCGATCTCGTCGATGGTGCGCAGGCACCCTTCGCACCAGCCGGTCTTCTCGTCGATGCGGCAGACGTCGATGCAGGGGCTGTCGCCGCGCGCATCGTTCATGGCGCCGACTCCGCGGCGGCGAAGTCGTGCGCGGATTGCTCGGCCGTGTAGTAGCCGAGCGCGACGTCGCGCGCACGCGCCGCCGCCGGTCGCGCCGACGCCGGCCCGAAGCCGCCGCCGCCCGGCGTCGAGACGGCGATGACGTCGCCGGCATGGATCTCGATGTCCTGGTCCTTCGAGAGGTGCGGCGGCACGTAGGTGACGCCGTCGCGGATGATCGCGACGGTGTTGACCCCGCCCGCGCCGCCACCCTGTGCGCCGGGCGGGCCGGCGCGGCCGTGGTCCATCACCATCGACACGCGCGCATCGCCGCGGCGCAGCTTGATGCGGTAGTTGACGCCGAAGCCGCCACGGTGCTCGCCCGCGCCGCCCGAGCCCTCGTGCAGCGAGTACTCCTCGAACAGCACCGGATAGAGCTGCTCCATGATCTCGATCGGCGTCGTCTTCGAGATGCCGATCGTCGAGCAGCCGTTGCTGATGCCGTCGCCGGCCGGGCTGCCGCCGTAGCCGCCGCCCGAGATCACGTACATCACGTAGGCGCGGTTGGTTTGCGGATCGAAGCCGCCGACGCCGAGGTTGCCGCTCGTGCCGGCCGGCGCGGCGAAGAGCTGATCGGGAATCGCCTCGCCAAGCGCGGCAAACACCGCCTCGGCGATGCGCTGGCTCACCTCGGCCGCGCAGCCCGAGACCGGCCGCGGATAGCGCGCGTAGAGGAAAGTGCCTTCCGGATCGACGATGTGCAGCGGCTCGAAGGTGCCGGCGTTGATCGCCGCTTCCGGAAACACGTGCTTCACGGCAAGGTAGATCGACGAGCGCGTCGTCGCGATGACGCTGTTCATCGGTCCCTTGCACGGCGGCGACGAGCCGCTCATGTCGAACTGGAGCGCGGCGATGTCGACGTCGGTGCCGCCGGTCTTGGTGATCGTCATCGCGATCTTCAGCGGCTCGTCGACGACGCCGTCGGAATCGACGAAGGCCTCGCCGACGTAGACGCCGTCGGGAATCGTCGCGATCTTCTCGCGCATCTGGCGCGCGGCGCGGCGCTTGAGCTCGACGATGGCCTCGTCGACGGTCGCGTCGCCGTAGCGGTCGAGAAGCGCCGTCAATCGCTTCTCGCCCGTCGTCAATGCCGCCGACTGCGCCTTGATGTCGCCGATGCGCTGGTCGGCGACGCGGATGTTGCTGAGGATGATCGAGAGGATCTCGTCGTCGATCACGCCTTCCTTGTAAAGCTTGACCGGCGGCAGGCGCAGCCCTTCCTGCTCGACTTCGGTGGCGTTGGCCGAGAAGCCGCCGGGCACCATGCCGCCGGTGTCGGGCCAGTGGCCGGTGTTGGCGAGCCAGCACCAGAGCGCGTCGTCGCGGAAGAAGGGCTGGACGAACTTCACGTCCATCAGATGCGTGCCGCCGAGGTACGGGTCGTTGACGATGAAGACGTCGCCGGGACGGAGCGCGATCTTCAGCCGGTTCACGCGCTCGATCACCGCCTGCACCGTGAACTGCATCGTGACGACGAAGACCGGCAGACCGAGCTCGCCCTGCGCGATCAGCTCGCCGCTCGTGCGGTGGTAGATGCCGTCGGAGCGGTCGAGCGCCTCGGCGATCACCGGCGAGAAAGCGCTGCGCACGAAGGCCAGGTCCATCTCGTTGCAGACCTGCATCAGGCCGTTCTGCAGGACCGAGAGGGTGATCGGATCGATCGTCATGCGGTCATCCTACTTGGATCAGACGCTCACGATCAGGTTGCCGATCGCGTCGACCTCGACCCGCTGGCCGGGTCCGATGACGGTCGTGCAGTCGAGTTGCTCGACGATCGCCGGGCCGTCGAAGCGCGTGCGCTCGGGCAGCGAGTCGCGCACGTAGACCGGCGTGTCGACCCAGCCGCCGTCGAACCACACCGGTCGCGTCGTGCGCCGGGCTTCGGCGAGCGTCGCCTTCGGCGTCGACGAGGCGATGGCGCGCAACGACACCGCCTTGCGCCGGCCGATCACCGCCGTATGCAGGTTGACGAGGACCGGCCGGATCTCCGGCAGCGCGACGCCGAAGCGCTTCCAGTACGCGGCCGCGAAGACGGCGCGCAGCTCCTCGAGGGTGATCGCGGTCGAGTCGATCGCCACCGGCAGGATGTGGCTCTGGCCCTGGAACTGCATGTCGGCGCGGTGCAATGTGACGATGCGCTCGACCGCGACGTTCTCGCGCGCGAGCAGCGCGGTGCCGCTCTCGACCTGGCGCGCGAAGAGGTCGGCGATGCGCCCTTCGGCGAGCGCCTCGAGCGGCTGGTTGACCGTCGCGACGAAGTCGTGGCGCAGATCGGCGACGACGCAGCCGAGAGCGTTGGTCAGGCCGGGCCGCGCCGGGATCAGCACGGTCGGAATCGCCAGCTCCTGCGCCAGCGCCGTCGCGTGCAGCGGCCCGGCGCCGCCAAAGGCGAAGAGCGCGAAGTCGCGCGGGTCGTGGCCGCGCGCCAGGCTCACCATCCGGATCGCGCCGGCCATCCGGTCGTTGGCGACGCGCACGATCGCCGCCGCGGCTGCCGTCGCGTCGAGCCCGAGCGGCGCGCCGACGTGCTCGACGAGCGCGGCGCGGATCGCGTCCATCGACACCGCGTGCTCGACCCCGAGCAGCCGGTCGGGGTCGAGCCGGCCGAGGACGAGGTTCGCGTCGGTGATCGTCGGCTGCGTGCCGCCGCGGCCGTAGCAGATCGGCCCCGGCGTCGCGCCCGCGCTCTCCGGGCCGACCTTGAGCATCCCCGACGCGTCGACCGACGCGATCGAGCCGCCGCCGGCGCCGATCGTGTGGACGTCGACCATCGGCACGTGGATCGGCATCGCGTACTCGAGCTCGAGATCGCTCGAGACCGACGGCATGCCACCGAGCACGAGAGCGACGTCGCTCGACGTCCCGCCCATGTCGTAGGTGACGACGTCGGCGAACTCGCCGGCGAACGCGCCTGCCTGCATCGCCGTCG
>JAYTHL010000253.1:0-5050 GCA_043732605.1 Rhizobacter sp.
GTATTGTCTGAGCAGGCCGTTCGTGTTCTCGTTGCTGCCTCGTTGCCAAGGGCTGCGTGGATCGCAGAAGTAGACCTGAACGTCGGTGGCCAGGGTGAACCGCTTGTGATCGGCCATCGCCGCCGCTCCCGTTCATGTCCGAGTGCAGAGGACGATACGCCGCGCCCAAGCGAACAGCAATGCCATTCAAATCAACGACTTGCCAATCGAACCCCGCGCCGGCCCTGGCGATGCGAACCGTCACTTACTGCACTGAAATCAAAGGGACCCCGTCTGCAGCGATGTGATCGCTCGTGGTTGCCTGGCCGAGGCGCTGCCTCGCTTCCACGCGCGCTATCCGGAGGTCGAGCTCGATCTCCGCGACTTCCAGCTCGTGGCGCAACCGCAGAGCGACGGCCTCGACGTCATTCTCGTCCTTGTCTGGCCATCGAAGATCGAGAATGTTGTCCATCGCGTCATCGCCTGAAGCCGCTTCCTGAGCGCGGCATCACCGTCGTACTGGCTGGCGCACGAGATCCCAGGGCGGCCTCTGATCTACGGGCACATGTCTGCCTGCCGATTCGCGCCGTCGCCGGCGACGTCATGCGCCGCCGGGAGTTCCGACGCGGTGGCGAAGTCGATTGCGTCGATGTCTCGGGCTGGCTGACATTGGCCGCCAAGGACACAGCAACCACGCTATTACGGCGGAAGTGTCCTGGGCGGTTCAGGCCGCAGTCCAAGCAGGCGCAGGGCGTGCGCCTGCACGGTGGAGCGCGGATCGGCCAGTTCGTGCAGGACATTCATGTGATGTCGACCCGGAATCGACGCCGCCGCCACCACACGGTTGACCCAGCGAGAGGAGATGAGCGCGGCCTGGCGATGGAACTCCTCGCTCTCGTCGCCACCGACAACAGTCACAAGGGAACCTTTGGGCTCGGGAAAATAAACGGGGCTCAATCGTCGCGCTGATGCCGGTGTCAATCGTAGATCCGCGGCAAGAAACGGGGCGTGGCGGAGTGGCTCGAGTTCGTACAGTCCGGAGATGGAAAGCGCGGACCGGACGACGTCGCCAGGCAGGTCGGGCGCCACTGCGCACCATTCGCATGACAGCAGCATCGTGGCCAGATGACCACCGGCCGAGTGGCCGGCAACGACGATGCGGTTCTGGTCGCCGCCGAACTCGTGGGCGTGCCGGTACACCCAAGCCAGCGCCTGCACCATCTGCAAGACGATGTGCTCGATGCTCACCGCGGGGCAAAGCGCGTAGCCCGGCAGGACGACCATGGCGCCCGCGTCGACGAACGGCGGGGCGACGAAGCTGTGGTCGCGCTTGCCAAGCGCGCGCCAATAGCCGCCGTGCACGTAGACGAGAACCGGCGCGTTGGACCGGATGGGCGGAAAGACATCGAGCCGTTCCGTCGGTTCCGGCCCGTAAGCCCGCTCGACCACATTGCCGTGACGGCTGAGGGCCTGCGCGGAAGCCGACGCCCAATAGTCGAGGATGGTCGGGTGCTCGGCGATCCGTGCGCGGCTGTCGTACTGCGCGTCGAACCATTCCGGCGACGGCCTGCGCTGTAGCACCGGAATCAGACCGAGCGCAGCTTGATCACCGGCGCCAACTTGCTCGCCTCCTGCTTCGTGCGCTGCCTCCTCGAGCCGCGCGGCTCCGGTTCGACGCCGGATTCGCGCAGGGCGGCGTCGATCAGCGCGTCGGCCATCCAGAGGGCCGTGCGCTCGACTTCACGATCGGGCAGGCCCCAGATGTCCTTCAGGATCACGTACGGCTCGATGCCGTAGACGACCGAGAGCGCGCGGTGCAGCCGATCCCGAACGGCCGGGCGTAGCGACGGCGCGAGCGGCGCGATCGCGTGCTGCAGAATGCGCACGCGATGGCCGCGTCGATACGGCTCTTCCTCCAGCAGCCCGGCCCGCTCGAGTGCCCATTGCTCGAGCGAGAGCTGGGCCGCGGCACGCAGCTGCGGCTCGAACTCCTTGAAGCGCGGAAAGGTCTGCAGGAAAAGCTCGTGCACGCGCTCGCGCCCGCTCCGGTTGTCTGATGCCAGCATGCGCACGGGACCGAGCGAGCTGTCGATGACGGCGGTGACGAGCGCGCTGCGGCTGGGGAAATAGCGGTACGCCGTGGCACGGGAGACCTTGGAACGCACCGCCACTTCGGCGACGGAAGGGATGTGGCCGCTCTTCTGGATGATGTCCATCGCCGTGTCGAGCAGCAAGCGGAACGTCGCGGCCTTGACGCCGCGCGCAGGCGGCACCGGCGGCTCGCTCAGTTTGTGCTTCAGCCGTGCCATGGGGTTTGCACGGAGAAAAGAGGACTTGGCTTCACTTGTGCAGGTGCGACGACGGCACGTATGATGCACTCATCCCGATTTGAGACGCAAGTCTCACGCATGGGAAAGAACCTCAACGAACCCCTGATTTCGAGGCGGCGGGCCACACCCCGGATGAACCTTGAAGCATGATGGAGACGATCTGAATGCGCTGGGCCAGCTGGCAGTGGGGTGGTCGCGACCATGTCGGAACGATCTCCTCCGACGGTCGTGAAGCGACGCCGCTCGCCGTCGCGGACGCGTCGCGCGGCGTTCTGCCAGTGATCGAAGGCCTGGCGCGCGGCGAGACGCCGCCCGGACCTTCCGCGGCGCGTCTGCCGGTCGAGGCGATCACGCTGCGCGCCCCGCTGCCCAAGCCGTTACGCAGCCTCTTCTGCGTCGGCCGCAACTACCGCGCGCATGCCGCCGAGCTGGCCAGCACCGTGTTCCGCGGAAGCATGCCCGATCGGGACGCGTGGCCGATCGTCTTCGGCAAGCTCGCCGAATGCGTCGTTGGCCCGCACGACGTCGTACACCTGCCGTACCCGGCGGCGTCGGCGCAGATCGACTACGAGTCCGAGCTCGCCGTCGTGATCGGCCGAGGCGGCCGCGACATCGCGCGCTCGCGGGCGATGGAGCACGTCTTCGGCTACACCATCGTCAACGACGTCACTGCGCGCGTCGTGCAGATGCGCCACCAACAGTGGGACCTCGGCAAGAGCTTCGACACGTTTTGCCCGATGGGGCCGTGGATCGTCACCGCCGACGAGCTCGATGGCCGCGCGACGCGCGTGCGCGGCTGGGTCAACGGCGCGCTGCGCCAGGACGGCTGGACGAAGGACCTCATCCACGACATCCCGTCGCTGATCGAGACCTGCTCGCGCGGCATCACCCTTTTCCCCGGCGACGTGATCGCCACCGGCACGCCGGCTGGCGTCGGCATGGGCCAGACGCCGCCTCAGTGGCTGAAGCAGGGCGACGTCGTGCGCATCGAGATCGACGGCATAGGCGTCATCGAGAACCGGTTTGAGTAGGCGCGGAAAACGATGACGTTTCGCTGGGTCGATCGCGTCGCGGTGGAGGAGGAAGGCGACGGTCCGGCCGTCGTCTGCATCCACGGCCTGGGTGGCAGCTCGAACACGTGGACGCCGCTGATGCCGGCGCTGGCGCGTCATCGCGTCGTCCGTGTCGACCTGCCCGGCAGCGGCCGCTCGCAGCGCGCTGAAGGCGAGCTCACGATCGGGCGCTATGTCGGGACCCTGATGGAGATCTGCACGCGTCTTGATATCTCCCGCTCGCACTGGCTGGGCCACTCGATGGGCACGATCGTCTGCCAGCACATCGCCGCCGCGCATCCCAAGCGGGTCGCGAGCGTGGCCCTCTTCGGCCCGTTGATCGCGCCGCCCGATGCGGCGCGCGCGGCGATGACGGCGCGCGCTGCCAAGGCGCGGGGCGGCGCCGAGTCCATGCAGGAGATCACCGAAGCCTTGCTCGGCGCCGCTCTCTCGGCCGACACGCGCCAGCGCCAGCCGCTCGCCGTCGCCTTCGTGCGCGAGAGCCTGATGCGCCAGGAGGGCGAGGCCTATGCGCGCAGCTGCGAGGCGCTCGCGAGCGCGCCTGCTGCAGCCGTCGAGACGATCGAGGCGCCGGTGCTTCTCGTCACCGGCGACGAGGACGGCGTCGCGCCGCCGCAGGCCGTGCGCGCGATGGCCGACAAGCTCCACCGCGCCCGCAGCACGCGTGTCGTCGTGCTCCCGAGATGCGGCCACTGGGCGCCGGTCGAGCGCCCCGACGATTGCCAGCGCGAGCTGCGCGACTTCCTCTTCGCGAACGCCAGGAGCTGAACCATGGCCGATGTCCTCTTCACGAACGTGCGCATCTTCGACGGCGGTGGCGATGCGCCCTTCACCGGCGACGTGCTGGTCCAAGGCAACAAGATCGCGCGCGTCGTCAGGACAGGGCACGGCGTGCGCTCCGCGCCGGTCGCGGGCGCGCAGGTGATCGACGGCGCGGGCGCCTTCCTCATGCCGGGCATGGTCGAGGCGCACACCCATTTCTCGTGGAACGACCAGCCGTCGCTGGACGCGATCCAGCGCATGCCGCCGGAAGAGCACATCCTTTGGTGCGCCCAAGTCGCGGAGCGCTACCTCGACATGGGCTGGACCAGCTGCGTCGGCGCGGCCGCTGCTAAGCCGCGTCTGGACGTCGTCATCAGGAACGCGATCAACGACGGCACCATCGTCGGCCCGCGCTATCTCGCCGCCAGCCAGGAGATCACGGTACCGGGCGGCCTCGGCGACACCACCCAGCCGCACCTGCCGCAGCCCGAGTTCGCGTTCGGTGCAATTGTCAGCGGCGCTGAGGAGATGCGGCGCTGCGTGCGCATGTTCGCGAAGTACGGCGTCGACTCCGTGAAGATCAATCTGTCGGGCGAGTCGATCACCGGCATGCCCGGCGAGATGAGCCAGTTCACCGAGGAGGAGGTCACGGTGTGCGTGCAAGAGGCCAAGGCCTGGGGCAAGCGCGTCGCGGCGCATGCGCGCTCGTGCTGGGCCGTCAAGCAATGCGTGACGCAGGGCATCGAGGTGATCTACCACGCGAGCTTCACCGACACCGAAGCGCTCGACCTGTTGGAGGCCCACAAGACCGAGCACTTCATCGCGCCGGGCCTGGCGTGGCTGATCAACACCTGCCACCACGCGAGCGAATGGGGCCTCACGCCCGAGGTAACGAAGAAGATGGGC